>JAWBOZ010000083.1:0-4501 GCA_038825625.1 Methanomethylicia archaeon
ATGTGGAAAGCTGAAAAGGTTTAAACATTAAATAACTTAAATATAATTTATGTCTTCCCCTAGATGTGCATATTGTGGAGTTTTTGCATGCTATGCAGGTGATCGTGAGAGGATCCCAGCTAATTGCCCAATGAAGATTATGGAGGATGTTTTGGAGAAAGCTAGAAATGAACTTTTCAGTAATGATTCTTTTAGAAGGCTTGCCGTTGAAGCATCCATTATTGAGGCTTCCGGGTATATGCAGTGGCCTAGGCTTAGGGAAATAATTGAGTATGGTAAACGTTTAAGTATCTCCAGTCTTGGATTGGCATTTTGTATAGGTTTGAGACGTGAAGCAAACTATACTTCTCAAGCTCTTGAGAATGCTGGGTTTAAAGTTTATTCTGTTTGTTGTAAAGTGGGTTCCATTGATAAGTTGCTTGTAGGTGTCCCAGAACAGTTTAAGCTTAGTAAGAGACCTATAGAATCTATATGCAACCCAGTTGGGCAGGCATATGTTTTAAACAATTTGAATACTGATATAAATATTGCCATGGGGTTATGTGTAGGTCATGATTCATTATTTTATAGGTATTCTAAAGCTCCAGTCATAACATTTATAGCTAAAGATAGGGTGACGGGTCATAATCCAGCTGCAGCTATATATAGTGGTTATTACCATCGTGTCTTCGGTATTAAGTCCTCTTAAAATTCCTCCCACTTCTTAATCTTTTTAAGCACTTTTTCACTTACCCCAAACTCCTCCTTTTTCGCTTCCTCCTCTATATCTCTGATTTTAATGGGCTTCTTCCTTAATTCCAATTCGCATGTTCCATCTGGTAGTAATGCTCTAATTTCACAGTATGCAAATGTGCAGTTTGCTCCACTACAGTAATCATTTACCCATGTACATATTGCTGGCGGATTAACATCTCTTTCTGGTCTTTTAGACGGCTTTTGTGGCTTCATTAAAGCTTTCTTTGCACATCTAAAATATTGGCATGTAGGTTTACATTTTATTGACAAGAAAATTATCCCCCATACATATTCTTGATGTAATATCGTTTCAAATTCTTCTTCTCAAAACATTTACTTATTTTTTTCGTTTCCCCTATTTATCCTCCAATAATATATGTCCTCCATATCTATTCCTGAAGTTTGGAAGCTTATTATGTTCTCCATATTCTCTAATAATTTATTGCTTAAATCTTTAACCTCCAATTTATTTTTCAGGTAAAATCTAGTCATTTCACCTAGACATTGGTATGGATATCCAAAATTTATAAGTTCTTCTTCACGAATAATTTTCCTCCACTTTACTTCAACATCATATTTGTATGGGTAATCTAAGAGTATTTCCCTTAGGCTTCCAATACCTATTAGGGTTCCATCCCTCAGCAACAATATCTTTCCACATAACCTATTCAATACATCAACATTCTTATCTACAACCATTATGGTTAGTTCCTTAATAGAGCTAAGCATCATTGATACTTCATCCATAATCTTTTGCTCTAACCCTCCAAGGACATTATCAATTAACAGTATTTTCGGCTTCTTTATCAATCCTAAAACCAATTTTAATACTGTGCTTTGTGTTTCCGAGATCGTTTCAATCCTATTATCATAATCCTCCTTCCCTATTCCCGAAGCTTCAAGCAGCTTTATACATTCTTCACTCATTTTTTCATTGAATATCCTTTGAAAGTATGCTATCTCCTCCCATATTGTTAGTTTCTTATTTAATTGCATTTGTTGTGAAATGTAGTATGTGTATCTTCTAATATCATTTAAATTCTTTTTAACACTTTTACCATAAACCTTTATTTCACCTTTATCTGGCATATATATTCCTGCAGTTAATTTTAGTAATGTTGTTTTTCCTGAGGGGCTTGGACCCATAATGGCTAGATTCTCTCCCTCACATATTTGGAATGATAAATCCCTTAATGCCACAACACTCTTACCCATTAATCCGGATTTGAAGATTTTTGTTACATTCTCAAATCTTACTGCTTCCATAAATTCCACCTAATATTGCTCTATTGTACCCCACTTCTCAGACTTCTTTGTGGCATATTGTAGTATGATTAATGTTATTATAATGAATATTATTGATCCCAAAATCATCTTCATCAATCCCACATCAATACTGCTATACACAGCATTTATGCTTGCCCTGGGGGAGCCAAGTATCATTATATCCCTAAAGATCTGCATTCCAATGGCGAAGGGTATTACACCTATTATTGGCCATAATTGTTTTGGGAGGAGCTCCACTGGGAAGTAGAATCCCACGGCCATCATGGTGATCTCCATTGCTGATACGCTTATTAATCCAATCTTCTTGAATATTAGTGTCATTGACACTAGGATCATGGTTAAACCCAATATGAATAGCCATGAACATATGAAACTTAAAACTAATAATGGTGTTTGATCTAACCTTGCATTGAATGCTCCAATATAGTTTAGTGTTGGCATTCCAAATATTGATGTTATTAACACGTATTTTATTGTTGATGCAATTGATCTTCCAATAATCATTTGTGTTATTGAAATATTGCTTTCAAGCATTAATGTTATTGTCCCCCTACTGGCTTCTTCACCGAGAAGTCTTATACATTCATCGTATGTTCTTGCAAGCATAGTCCATAAATATGTTCCAGTCAACATGAACTTCTCAAATGTATATCCCTCAGGTAGAACATTCCCCCTAGCGTCAAGGAAATATCCAATTATTCCAAATCCAATAAAATTCCCAGCTATAACAAGAGCATCCATCAACAATTGAAATTTATATTTCAAATCCAATTTTACATATCTCTCAGCCACTATTAACAATTTTAATTTCAATCCCCATCCTCCCTAAATAATTTATTAAATTAATGTATAAAATTATTAGTTAGTATTGTACTAAATATTTTGATGAATATGTATTTCAACCCATTACAAATAAACCAGATAATTCCAATAAATCTAGCAAGTTTAATAATGATATTAATAGTAGTCTTAGTCTTAATATTCATAATTGCCAGCGCCATTAGGATTGTTAGGGAATATGAACGTGCAGTAATATTTAGGCTTGGCAGATGTATTGGTGCTAAAGGTCCCGGAATAGTGTTACTAATACCATTCGTGGATAGACCAGTAATTGTGGATCTACGTGAAAGGTATCTTGAAGTTTCTAGACAAACATGCATTACAAAGGATAATGCGCCTGTAGACATAGATTTCCTAATATACTATAAGGTCATTGATCCATTAATGTCAACGTTACAGGTTAGGAATTTTGAGGGTGCAGCCGTAGGTATGGCTACAACAATTCTCAGAGCTGTTGTTGGTGATATAATATTAGATGATGTATTGGCTAAGAGGGAGGATATAAATAGCATCCTACGCTTAAAGCTTGATGAAGTTACTGAGCGTTGGGGGATCAAAGTTAGTAGTGTTGAGATACGTGAAATCCTACCTCCAAAGGATGTTCAAGAAGCTATGATAAAACAGATGGCTGCTGAACGTAATAAGAGAGCTATGATACTTGAAGCTGAAGGTAAGAGGGAATCTGCAATAAAGGTTGCTGAAGGTGAAAGGCAATCAAATATATTAAGGGCTGAGGGTGAGAGGCAGGCAAGTATATTAAGAGCTGAAGGTTATGCTCAAGCATTAGAAACAATATTTAAAGCTGCTAGTAGATTGGATTATAAAACTATGGCCTTACAATACCTAGAAACTTTAAAGAGTCTAGGTCAATCTCCAGCTACAAAATTCATATTCCCAATGGAATTCTCAGAATTAATAGCTCCAATAAGAAGATTTCTAGGGGAAGTTGAAGGTTCAAGTGAATCAAAAACCATGAGTGAAGGCAACTAAATCCCAACTAAAACTTTATAATCAATTTTTGGGGGATATCATCAATTATAACCACTTGACAATTTATCTTTGCAGATAAATCTATGTTTAGAAGCTCTAAAGCTTTCCTAACCTTATATAATCCTACAAGTCTATCGTTTACTCTCCTTAAAACTTCCTCTAAGATTTCAATCTCCCTTTCAGGTTTGGGATTTATCAATATTCCAATACCATAAAAATCTATTTCTTGCTGTCCACCAGTAATATTTGAGCCTTTACTTGAAATAAATGTTTCAGCAATCCTCTTATAAGTTTCAATCTTCCTACCAATATCTTCCATCTTCTCTTGATGTTTCCTAATTAGCTCCTCAATCTCCTTTATCCTCTCCACGTCGAAACGCGCTCTATCCCTGATAACCTTGTAGGCCTCGCGGGGAACCTTTCCCAGCTCCACCATAGCCTCGCAGGCCAGAAGCTCGATGTCGAGCCATTTCTGGATCTTGTTCGTCTCGCTCCATATCTCCCTCATGGCGGGGAGGCTGTATCTTTCTATCAACTTCCCTCCTGGAACGCGTCAGGCGCGAGGCGAGCTTCAGAGGCTCCGGGGCGCTTCAGGGGCGTTCGCCCCTCTCCAGCGACTCCCTGTAGCGCCTAACGCTCTCCCTTATCC
>JAWBOZ010000084.1:0-4496 GCA_038825625.1 Methanomethylicia archaeon
CCTTATGTACTTATCCCAAATACATACTTCAAGGTTGCAGCAACAGAATAGATAAATAAGTATCCAAATTTGGTTAAAAATGCTCTTAAAATTAGGAGACTCTCTCAAAAAATTCTGGAAATTCTTGGGGGATCATCTGTCCATCCATCTGCCGCTATTGCTGGAGGATTCCTAAACTGTCTAAAGCCTTCACAACAAAGTGAACTTTTAAGCGAAACTTTAGATTCAATAGCCATATTAAATAAAATCATAGAGGAAAATGAGGAAAAACTATATAACATAAATAATGATGCTAAAGCTGTCCCAAGTAATTTTGTTTCCTTATATTCTAGTTCCACATATCCTCTATATGATTCTGAAAAGATCCACGCTATTTCTATGAGCGGTGAACTATTATCCTCATTTAAATTTAGTGAATATTTTGAAAATATTAATGAAGAAACTTCTCCGTGGAGTTATTCAAAAATTCCATATTTAAAAAAACGCGGTCTTGAGAAAGGTGTTTACAGAGTTGGGCCTTTAGCTAGATTTAATATTAATGGTAAAATTGATTCTGAAATGGCTGAGGAACTTATGAATAAGTTTCTATCAAATGTTAAAAAACCTATTGTATCCTCAAGTTATTATAACATTGTAAGATTAATAGAGATTGCATATGTACTTGATAAAATACTTGAACATTTATCAAGTAAAAACGTCCAAGAAAATGCACCACCATCAAAGAATCTGAAAATAATAAATAATGAAGGTATTGGAATCATAGAGGCACCTAGAGGCTTATTGATTCATCGCTATAGAGTTGATGAAGATGGATATATAAAAGATGCAGATATGATTGTTGCAACTACACAAAATACACCTATAATTGCAAAAGAGATAACCGATGTTTCAAGAGAGATCATTCATAAAGATGGTGTTTTGAAAGAAAAATTGTACAATGTGATTTCAAAATTAATAAGGAATTATGATCCTTGTCTTTCTTGCGCTACACATTCGTACAATATTCCATTCATACTTGAGATGCGTATGAGGGATAAGGTAATATATTACCCTAAAACTTTTTAAGTGTTTATTTAATTTAATTTTGTTATGAATGTTTGAAGAAGAGATTCGTAAAATCGCTATTGAATATAATTTTCCAGAAGATTTGCTTATATATCTTAATAATTTTTGGGATGTTAGCAGGTTGGAGTCTATTATAAGTTCTTTGAGGCACCCCCCTAAGTATTATTCAATTCGTATAAATACATTAAAAACTACAATTGAAGAGGTTTATACATCATTGGAAAAAGCCGGAATAAATCTCTGCTATCATCCATTTATAGATGAAGCTCTATTAATTGAAGTTAAAGGGCCCCATCAAATAAAAGTTACTAATAAAATTGTTGTTGCCAATAAATATGCTGCTGAGAGTGTTTATATCGGTGCCGATCTGTATTCAAGAGGGATTAAATCAGCTAAAAATGTTAAAAAAGGTGATTTTGTTACGATAATGGATGAAAATGGGAATCCGATAGCTAATGGAATTGCTGTAAAAGATGAAAAAGAAATCCTTAATAATAAAAGTGGTTTGGCAGTCAAAGTTTTAGAATCAGTATATCGGACGCTTTCTTTGAGATCTTTGGATGAGTACATTTACGGAAAAATATGTGATCAAAGCATTCCTGCTATGCTTACTAGTATTGTGTTAGATCCTCAACCTAATGAAGTTATAGTGGATATGTGTGCAGCCCCAGGAGGGAAAGCAACACATATAGCTCAAATTACCTTTGATAAAGCCAGCATATATGCTTTTGATAATTCTCCATCAAAACTCAGCAAATTAAATGAGAATATCATTAGATTAGGCATAAAAAGTATAAGAACGTTCTTAAGCGATTCAAGATATATTCATGTAGATTATCCATATTTAAAGGCTGATCGAATATTGTTGGATCCGCCATGTTCAGCGTTAGGTGTAAGGCCAAAATTATTTGAAAGAAAATCTGTTGCTGATATTATGGCTTGTGCAAAATATCAGATGCAATTTTTCAAATCAGCCGTAGAAATTCTTAAGAGGGGAGGGGTTCTCGTGTATTCTACATGCACAATTACCCCACATGAAAATGAAATGATTGTAAAAAATGCTTTAGAGAATTTCCCATTAGAATTAGATGGTCAAAAATTATATTTAGGTGAAAGAGGATTAAATATTATTTCTAAACATGATTTACTTCAACGCTTCTACCCGGATAAAAACGATACTTCTGGATATTTTATAGCTAAGTTTATTAAGGTCTAGGTTTTCTCTTTAACTTAGTACCACATATTTTGCACACATTCAAACCTTTCTCATAATCGTATGTTCTTCCACAAGCAGGACAATATAGAACCCATTTTATAATTTTTCGTATACCAGTTGTCGCTATAGAAAGCGTTTCTATATTCAAATATTTTGCTACATTTTGTATTGAAAAATCATCTGTCATTATTACTGGCATGAAATCTTTCTCTCTAGCTTCTAACGCTAAAGCTATGGTTGAAATATCGCTTATTGAAAGATTTTTTATGTCATTTGTTTCTCTAGATGCTTCCTCTACCATTTTTATGAAGTTACTTTTTGGCTCCCATACTTCTAATTTCCCTAATTCTATAGCCCTTTCAATTTTTTCCCTTTTGTTCTTTGATAATATTTCGTTTACTGCATAACTTGACAACACATGTTTCCCATCTACTGATAAGAGAGGATTATAACCATTAATTATCGCCGATGAATCAAGAATTATTATCTTCTTCATTTTCATAGGTTCATTAATATCCTTGACTTTAATTTCCTATAAAAGTTATCCTTTTCTGCACATATCAACTTTGTTTTAAATTCGCTTTTCTCAATTAAAAGTTTTGCTCCTACGGGTAAGTGTATATAACCTCTACCATCTGCAGAAATTAAAGCTTCAGCTCCATCCTCTAATACTTCCACTTCTATTTTCGAATCTGATGATAGTATTACTGGTCTTTGATAAAGTTTGAGTGGTGATAACGCCACTATTACAAATACATCTAATAAGGGATCTATTATTGGGCCGCCACTGGAAAGAGCATAGGCTGTAGAGCCGGTAGTTGTTGATATTATTAGACCGTCACATCTACCCCTAAATACTTCTTCTTCAAACCTTTTTACACTAAGATTTAAAACTTTTACCGGTGTACTTGTTATTATTGATATCTCGTTTAAAGCATCGATTGTTGGGTATATTCCTTCAATGTTGTTTATAGTTTGTTTCATCATGGGAAAGCTTATTATTTTTGCTTTTATTCGTGTGCATTCCTTTACAGCATATTTCCCCATAAGTATTCTTGGTAACTTATTTTCTACTTCCTCCTTATTTATTTCTGAAAGAAATCCTACTGTGCCTGCATTTATTGTAAGTATGGGTATTTCTTTCTCCTTCACTTCATTTGCAACTTTCAATACAGTTCCATCACCACCTATAGTTATTATCATATCAACATCTGCATTTCTTATGGAGAACCCCTTTTCCAACATCATCTTCCATGCAAGCTCTCTTTCTACCAGTAGTTCAATGTCCATTTTTAATAGTATTTCATACACCTTTTTCGCTAGAATTACAGCTTCTTCAGAATCCCTTTTAGCGACAAGCATTATCTTCCTCAATTTTTGCATTCAATTCACCATTTTACTATAGTTATTAGATACATGTAAACATTTTTAAGAATACATGTAAAATAGTAGTGTGGTGTAAATATTGAAGAGGCCTGAAGAGGCGGGATCATTAAAAGTTGGTTCATATATAGTTATAGATGATGAACCTTGCAAAATAGTTAGCATAGATAAATCTAAAACTGGAAAACATGGCTCGGCGAAGGTTAGAATAGTTGCTATTGGTATATTTGATGGTAAAAAAAGAACATACATGGGACCAGCGGATGCTCAAGTAGAGATTCCTATTGTTGAGAAAAAGAATGGCCAAATAATTTCAGTAACACCTACTTCAGTACAAGTTATGGATTTAACAACCTATGAGATTTTTGAGTCCTCATTTCCTGAAGAACCTGAACTTAGAGATAAACTTGCATCAGGGGTAAATGTAGAGTATTGGGAAATTCTTGGAAGGAAAAAGATAATGCGTATTAAGTAGGATAAATGCTTGAGGGTCCACTTTTGGTTAATCATAGCATAAAGTTGAATAGATGTAGATTAATAATTACACAAAATGAAGGAAAAATATTGAAGGATACATCAATTTTTATCGAGGATGGGAGAATCGTAGAATTATCAGAGAAGATTCCTGTTGAGGCTGAGTACGTTTTTGATTGTGAAGACAAGATATGCATTCCAGGACTAATAAATACGCATACACATGCACCTATGTCTATATTTAGAGGTTATGCAGATGATTTACCATTAAATATTTGGTTAAATGAAAAAATATGGCCTTTGGAAAAGAAACTTAAGGAATACCATTGTTATATAGGTGCCCTTTTATCCTGTATTG
>JAWBOZ010000085.1:0-4491 GCA_038825625.1 Methanomethylicia archaeon
CGGTACTGATAGCTCTGAGTATAGGAGTATAACTCAATCCACATTCATTGAATTGTTTAAGCGTGGACTAATATATGAAGCTGAGAGGCCTGTAAATTGGTGTCCACGTTGTAGAACTGTTCTTGCCGATGCTGAATTGGAGTATAAGTCAGGCTTCACGAAGCTATATTACATTAGGTTTGGCATTTATGAGACTGGTGGAAGCATAATTGTAGCCACAACTAGACCTGAGCTCTTAGCTGCATGCGCCATTGTAATCTATAATCCAATGGATGATAGGTATAAGGGTTTGAGGGGTTTACACGCCATCATACCATTATATGATAGGATTGTACCCATAGTGGAGAGGTTTGAAGCTAAACCAGATTTCGGTTCAGGTTTAGCCATGATCTGTAGTTATGGTGATAATGTTGACATAAAAATTTTTAGGGATATGAATCTTGAACCTAGAATAATTATTAATAGGGATGGAACATTAAATGAATTTTCAATCTTCCTTAAGGGTTTAAGTATTCTTGAAGCTAGGGAGAGGATTGTTAGGATGCTTGAATCTGGAGGGTTTATTGTTAAAGTTGAATCCATTGAGCATGAGTATCCAATTTGCTGGAGGTGTAAAACCCCAATAGAATACATACATTCAAGGGAATACTTCCTAAAACAGGTGGATTTTAAAGAGGATTTGAAGAAGGTTTCAAACTTAATGACATTCCACCCAGAGGAGCATAGGAGGAGGCTTATTGATTGGATTGAATCCATATCCACCGATTGGCCCATAAGTAAGGATAGATACTACGCCACTGAGGTCCCTGTTTGGAGGTGTAGGATGTGTGGTGGAATATTATTGCCTGAGCCAGGTAAATATTATAGGCCTTGGATGGATCCTTCACCATTCAATTCATGCCCATTTTGCAGTGCCCCTAGAAGTGAGATTTATGGTGAAGTTAAAGTTTTGGATACATGGTTTGACTCCTCCATAAGTGTATTGTATGTTTCAAAGTGGAATGATAAGGATATGTTCATCAAATTGTTTGAGAATGCTGTTAGACCTCAAGGTTACGATATAATTAGAACTTGGCTATACTACTCCGTTTTGAGGATCTATCAATTACTCCATAAGCCAGCCTTCAAATATGTTAGGATTAGTGGTATGGGTCTTGATGAGAGGGGTGAAGCCATGCATAAATCCAAGGGTAACATTATTGATCCAAAACCATACATTGAAAAGTATGGTGTAGACGCCTTTAGATTTTGGGTTGCAACAGCATCCAAGCTTGGTAGTGATTACAGATTTTCAGAGCAACTCATAAAGACTGGATCACTATTCATTACAAAGCTTTGGAATATTTCCAGATTCATATCTTCATTTCCACAGCCACATCCAAGCGATACTGATCTTAGACCCATAGATAAGGCTATGCTTTCAACTTTGAATACACTCTTGGAGAAGTGTATATCAGCATATAACTCTATGGATGTTTATACACCTGCAAATGAGATTTACAATTTCACTTGGAATTTATTTGCATCACATTATGTTGAGGCTGTTAAGTCTAGGGCATACAACCTCCACAACAAATATTCTGATGGGCAGCAGAGGGCTTCATGGCATGTTTTACATGAAGTTTTGAGTAATGTTCTAAAATTGTTGGCTCCAATAATGCCTATAATAACTGATTCCATATGGAGGAGGCTTTACTCTAAGAGTAGCATACATTTGGAGAGGATTATTGATGTGAGGGATGATTGGCGCCATCCATCTAAACCATTATATCTGCTTGTAAATGCCAATAGTAGAATATGGAATTTCAAGAAGGGTTTAGGGTTGAGTTTAAGCGGTCCACTTAAGATTGAAGTAAGATTTTCCAGTGAATATGCTGATATAATTGATGAGTTGAGAGACCTACATAAGCTGGAGAATTATAGGATTCTCGAATCAGGTGGAGAGACAATAGAATTCCACTAATTTAAAAATTTCCCCCTAACCTTCCCATAAGGGATTGTTGAGGGGGATATTGAATGATTTATGATATTTGAACTGCAGCTACTAATTGCCATTGATTGAACCATTGTGAATAGCCTTGGTAATCTATTGTGTATTGTGGTTCTATTATTATCCATTTTCCAGATGTTAATCCTATGTTTGTTAGGCTTGAGTAGTAAAAGTATCCATATCCCCCTAGGTCATCCAATCTTACCAGCACCATTATATGACCCTGCTTACTGGCCGTAACATCTTTGTTTTTGAACCTTGCTATAGCTACATTTATCCCAACACTTTTGAAGAGTGCTGCTGCAAGTATTCCGAAGTCGTCGCAGTCTCCAGATTTATATGCTAATGTTTCCACTGGAGCTGAATTCGTATCTCCAAGATCATACTCATAGTGTATGTATTGATGTATGAAGCTTAGTATATTCTTTATATTTTCCACTGGAGTTTTACTTTCACTTACTTCTGCAAAATTTAATGCTACATTAATAATTTTGTAGGCCACTTCATAACTATACTTACCAGTTTGTGTATAGAATGTTCCTTCAAGTGATGGCCATACATTGTATCATAGATCGTGTAGAGCTAGGTTAACCATGAATTGTAGGCATTGTTTATCCGTCCACCCATTTCTTGGACCATAATTCGATCTCACAAGATCATAGTAGAATGCTAAACTGTTACCTATACTAAAAGTCTTTTCAACATCATAATCCTTTTTAAGTGCATCGTATTTGTCATAAAGATCCTCATACTCATTGTAGAGGCTATTATATTTCCCATATAGATAGTTGTATTTGCTAGCATAGTTTTCTTGCGCCTGCATATACAATACTGTTTCACAAAAAATTATAACACTTAATAAACTATCACACCTATATAACCACGTGATCCCAAAAATTAGTCTCCTCAACGAAACCTCTCTCATCACAAAAATATAAACTTAATGGGAAGAATTATATTTAATGTGTACTTCTAAATTATTTGTGTCTTCAGGGGATAGATCTCTAAGTTTTGCTTCACTATTTTGGGGTGTTTTAGGATTATTCATGCTTGTTAGCGGAGCATCCATAAGCTTTTTATGTATCCTCCTAACCATATCCACATATCTCACCAATAAACCTAGATTGAAGGGGTTGATGGAATACTTCTCCATAATAGGGTCCTTAACAATAATCCTTTACGGCTACATTATAACTGGAAACATCTTCCTATTATCCATAGCCACAATAACCATAATCCTAATGATTATCAGAACAGCATACTTACATCTAAAAATAAGGAAGATTTAGATAGGTTTATCTTCACCAATGATTATGCTTAACTATCTCTTCCAATGGTTTTCTATCAGTTACTGGATCCTTCCTCTCAGCTGGATATCCCAATGCAATCATAGCCACCACACGTACCTCATCAGGAATTCCCAAAACCTTCTTCACATCATTTTCATCATGAAACACTCCAATCCAGCATGTTCCAAGACCCATCTCCCATGCAGCTAAAACTAAATTCTGTAACGCTATTGATACATCGATCTTCCAAAAATCTGTTCCAGGGAAGCTTTCATTTGGAATAGCGCATCCAACAATAACTGTGGGTGCTGTGGCTAATGGTCCCCTATAAGGTCTCCTAGCTTGAGGCATCATCCTCTCCTTAACCATCTTCAATTCCTCTATAACCCTCCTATCCTTTACAACAATGAATCTCCAAGGCTGTCTATTGCCTGCTGAAGGTGCAAGTCTAGCAGCCTCCAAAACTCTTCTAAGCTTCTCCTCCTCAACGGGTCTATCTTCATAAATTCTTATGCTGCGTCTCGTTTTAATAGCTTCAAAAACATCCATATGAAACTCAGTAATCACATATTATAGATAGCTAATAATTGTTTCCCTTTAAACATGCTTATATATTTTTAATGTTTAATCATTTATGATGGTATCTGAAAATAATAGCTCTAATTTGCAGAATTTGGTTGTTAAAGCTTTGCTGGACCCTAAAGCTTATGATGAGAGGGTTAGGTCTGTGAAGCTTGTTCAAACCTATCACTCCTTTGTCTTTCTTGCTGGTAGGTTTGCATATAAGGTTAAGAAGGCTGTGAAATTCCCATATTTTGATTTCTCCACTTTGGAGAGGCGGAGAGACAAACGCAAACTCCGCCGCTTCCGCCCCCTGTCCTTCACCTGCCGGCGGGGGAGTGGCACACCGCAGAGGGGCGCAACCGGCACTCTTTCTGGGCCTCTGGGCCCGACTTCCCCAAGGGATCACCCCCGTCTGCGTGGCAGGGAAGTTTCGCGCTCAGGGGCCGAGACGAACGGCGACCAGCAGCCCTACGTGATCCGAAGCCCACAGCCAGCCGTCTTGCGTCGGCGAGGGCCGATCCAGCACGCGCTGCGCGGCGACGACGCATCGCGCCCGCCGCGCACGCTGTTTGTGCATTCGCAACGGCTCGAACGTCCCGAAAAATGGCGCAAGTGCGCCGTAATGACCGAACGCTGGCGGCTGGTGAA
>JAWBOZ010000086.1:0-4489 GCA_038825625.1 Methanomethylicia archaeon
TTAAGAATATTTATAATTCTTCTGAGGAGCTTAAGTCTATTGGATTGTTTAAAGATGTTTTCAATAGGTTTTGGGTTGAATCCAATCTTCCAGAGGCTTCCTCCACGGATTTCAATGTTTTGGCTGTGGATAGTAGTTCCCGTTATATTGATACTGGTAATGGTGGAATCTTTTATGTGGTTAGAGCTTTAGGGATTACAAGTTTTGGTGCTGATTATCGTAGGGTTCATAGCGATTTTGATTATTGTTTTAATGGTGATTGTGAAAATGTTATTGGTAGGGTTATGGAGTGGCTTGAACACTTAGTGGCTTTGGAAGCTTTAGAAAATGGTTTTAGAGGGTTCATACTTTTGGATGGATCTATTTACGGTAGATTTTCACATGTTCCATTGGAGACTGGTTTATCCCATGATAGAGGTTTTATGGTTAAATATTTTGAAGATTTATTGAATCTTTTCAATCTCGCTAGGAGGTTTAATGTTCCCATTATTGGTGTTAGTAAGATGAGTTCTTCATCATTCTTTAGGAATTTCTTAATTGGTGTTCTAGCTGTTAAGGTTGCCAGAGAATCCGGTTTCAATGTTATTTGGGTTAGAGACCTATTGAATAATATTTTGGATAGGAGGAGGAGTGCATTGTTAGAGGTTGAGAAACTTCCCACCAATTTGAAAAATATTGTGAGGGAATTTTTATATAGGAAGCCTGACTTCCAATTGATATTGGAGTATGCTAGATCCACAGGTTATACTATGCCCCTCCTACTAAATCCTCCCCCAAGAACTTTGAGGGCTTTTAAGCTTATGGATCGTAACCCAATA
Source organism: Methanomethylicia archaeon (assembly GCA_038825625.1). Classification (GTDB taxonomy): domain Archaea; phylum Thermoproteota; class Methanomethylicia; order Culexarchaeales; family Culexarchaeaceae; genus JAWBOZ01. The sequence goes on from JAWBOZ010000086.1 coordinate 819, forward strand.
ACATTTCTAAAGTCTGCGTTTCCAATATCTTGTATGAGAGATGGTTTTATGGATTGGGCTTTAAATGTTGTTAAGCATATTCCAAAACTTCCAGCTGTAATTTCCTTTCACATTCTTCCATCAATTTCTGATGTTCCCATTAGGGTTGATGTTCCAGCATGGGTTTTTGGCTTTGAGGATGGATTTATAGATTTTAATTGGCCTATTGTCGCTGATGTTGATTTAAATGATATTCTTAAGCTCATCTCTTCTGGTTATTGTGGTTTGGATAATTATAATGTTTGGCTTACCTCCGTGGATAGGATGGTTAGGCTTACTAGGAGGGTTTTTGAAAATATATATCTACCTAAATTTGAGGATATTGTTGGTAGATTTGTAACTTCTAGGGGGTATAGACGTGTTAGATATCCATGAAGGTCTTGAAAGGATAGGTTATGTTATTGGTGAATCCAATCCCACACAATTCTACTTCATTGTTGATGAAGGTAAGTATCCCCCAAGATGGGATTATGTTATTGTGAAATCTAAGGAAATTATAGGTGGAAGTGAAGTTGATGTCATGGTTATTTCCCAAATATGTGAGATTTCATCTTCAAGTTTAGCTTTGGATATGGTTAGTAAACCTGGACATACAGCTGTGGAGAGAATTGTTAAAGCTGGCTTAGTGGATAGGAGGATTCTAGCTAAAGCTAGGGTTCTAGGCTTTCTATATAATGGAGAGGTGCTGCAGCCTAGGAGGGCTGTTCACCCTGGAAATGAAGTTTATAGGGCTCCATCAAACTTGTTAAGGGAATTCTACTCATATCCTGAGGAGGAGAGTTTACATATAGGATACCTTATAAATAGGTCTGATGTTCCAGTAAGCATATCTGTTAGGGGTTTTAGAAGACATCTAGCCATACTTGCACAAACTGGTGCTGGTAAAAGTTATGCTGCTGGTGTATTATTGGAGGAGCTTCTAAATAAGGGTGCAACAGCAATAGTTCTAGATCCACATGCAGATCACGTTTTCTTATCACGTAGGAGGGATGGCGGAATCTTCTCGAAGAGGATTACTGTTTTTAGAACTCCTGAAAGTACTGGTAGGTATAGTGATAGTGAGATTGGTCCCATATCCACATATGAGATAAAATTCTCTGATTTAACCATTGATGAGATCACAACTGTATGTGGCATAAGTGAAAGATGGTCCAATATAATCAATACTTTGAAGAATGCTATTGATGAACTTAAGGTTAAGGGGGATTATAGATTGGAGGATTTGATCAAAAGGCTTGAGGATAATGGAGATGAATATTCATATCAAGCCTTAAAGTATGTTAAGAGGCTTCAGAGACTTAGAGTTTTTGGCAATGTAACTACAAATATAAAAAGTTTGATTAAACCTAAACATATATCCATCATAGACCTTTCTGGATTGGATGATAAGGTTGCAGATTACATATCATTTAGAATATTAAATGATACTTTTGATGCTGTTAGAATTCAGGAATATCCTTACCCAGTTTTCATATTGATTGAGGAGGCTCATAAATTTGCACCAAATAGGGAAACAACATTATCTAAACATGTGATTAAGCGTATTGCTGCTGAAGGTAGAAAGTTTGGATTATTTCTAATAGTTATAAGTCAGAGGCCATATAAATTGGATCCAGATATTTTAAGTCAATGCAATAGTCAAATCATATTGAGGGTGACTAATCCTGAAGATCAAAGTGCTGTTAGATCGAGTTCTGAGAGGATGAGTGAAGATTTATTGATGGATTTACCTGGATTAAATGTGGGTGAAGCTATAATAGTGGGTGAAGTTGTTAAAGCTCCAGTTATGGTTAAAATTAAATCTAGGGAGACCATGGAAGGTGGTGCTGATTTAGATGTGGTTTCAAAACTTAAGGAAGCCTCCAAAATTGCTGAATCTCATGAAGATGAATCTAAAAGGGTTGAGGAGGAGAGGAAGCTAATTAAAAGCTTCCTTAAATATTAGGGTGGATGGTTATGAGGATTGCCCATATTTCTGATACACATTTAGGTTATAGGCAATATAATATTGATGATAGGGAAATTGACATATATGATTCATTTAATGAAGCTATAGATAATGTTTTGAAGGAGAGAGTTGATATAGTTATACATTCTGGGGATCTATTTGATTCCCCTACACCATCAATAAAGGCTCTTAAAGTGTTTAAAGAGTGTATGCGTAAGATTTCTGATAGAGTTAAATTTTTAGCTGTACTTGGTGATCATGATACTCCAAAGAGGCGTGGTTTATATCCACATAGCCTTTTTGATGAAGTTAAAGTTTTAGGTTTTGGTGAGCTTGATTCAGTTGAAGTTAATGGAGTATTGATAGCTGGTATATCAAATCTTAGGGGTAGAAGTATTGATTTATTGAGGTTGGAACTTAAGAAATTTGATGCTATTGCAAAAGATTATTCTAAATCAATCCTAATTCTACACCAAGGTATTGATAGATATCTACCCTTTGAAGGTGCTTATGAGATTAGGGAGGATGAGATGCCTAGATCAGCATCATACTATGCTATGGGTCACTTACATAATAGAGTTGTAAGTAGGTTTGGTGGAGGCTTCTTAGCTTATGCTGGGTCAACAGAAATAATTAGTAAAGATGAGATATCTTCCTGGGTTAAAGATGGTAAAGGATTTTATATAGTGGATTTTGATGGTGATGAACCAAATATTCATAAAATAAACCTCACCATTAGACCTCAAATAAGTTATGAGCTTGATATCCCCAGTAAAGATATGATAAGTGGTATATTGAAGAATATTGATGGAGATTTAAAGAATATGTCAAAATTATCCGAAAAGCTTCCAATAATACATTCAACAATTAAATGTAAACCTATGGATAGACAACAAATATTCAATACATTAAACAATTATTTCAAGGATAAAGTTTTATCAATGAGAATTAATTTACTTGAAGAGATAATGCCCATATCCTTAGAATCCATAAAGGATACCACAAATTTAAAGGATTTATTATCTGAAATCCTCAAAAAGCATGGTTTAACTGATGAGAGATTTGTGAATTTAGCTTTAGAACTCCACGACCTTTTAGGTGCTGATGAATTGGAGGAAGCTAAAAAGCTTATTGAAAAATTCTTTGAGGTGAGCTAATGATTCTTAAAGAAATTGAATTTAAAAATTTTCTATCCCATGAAAATACTAAGCTAAACATCCCAATAGGAGTAACAGTTATTGTAGGTCCCAATGGTGCTGGTAAAACTGCCATAATGGATGCTGTGATGCATTCATTACTTGGATTTAGAGGGGTTCGTAGTAGAGCCAGCAATGTTGATGATCTAATAAGGTTTGGAGCAAAATCCATGGAACTTGAATTGAAATTTGAATCTGATGGTAAAGAATATACTGTGCATTGGCGTAGGGATAAGGGTAGAGATGTTGATGTTAGACTCCAATGTAAAGGTTTAGGTTTAATAACAACCTCCATAACAAAAACTGTTCAAGAAATAACGAAAATCCTAGACATCGATAAAGACACATTGTTAAGTTCAGTTTTTATACGTCAAGGTGAAATAACAAGTTTAATTGAAGAGGAACCCAGCAAAAGAAAGGAGCTTATAGGTAGAATACTTGGTTTAGATAGATTCCAGAAAACGTATGATAGAATGATTGAATTGAAT
>JAWBOZ010000087.1:0-4472 GCA_038825625.1 Methanomethylicia archaeon
CAATGCAGCTAAACTTGCAATTAAAGTTGCTGAAGCTGAAGAGATATCAAGGCTAAAGTCTGCTTCAAAATGATAGTTGAAGGTTCCATGTAAACCTTCTATCCCCTCACTATTCAATATAGTTTCAATGGCATATTCAAGCCAAGGTATATGTAGTTGCCTATTCTTATACACAAAGTCAAGTTTGGTATCCTTAGCATAATCAATCTCAACCCTACATGAAACCCCCCTCAAAATATTCATTGTGGCACCAATTATACCGGAATTTAATGGATCACCATTATCAATGTAACTATAGAATAATGGTAAGGTAAATGGTGAAAAAGCTTTACCAATGTACAAATTTTCAACTCCAATGAAGCTCCTTCTTAACAACATTCCCATTGGGTTCCAATTCCTCGAAAATTTCAGCTTGAAAACGATATATTTGTGTATCACTATCAAGCCAAGAGTCTGGAGGTAGACCAGCTTTAATGCAGCAATTACTTAGAAATTCTTCAGAATCCCAATTCCATTCCACAGCCACTTGAGGTAATAATAAACCTGAAAACCAACCCTTCTTAACAATTAAACCATCCAAACCCACTCTAACCATCCTTGGATATAGGGTGGGGGATTCAACTCTAATGAGTTCAGGCTCAGTTAACACACTAACCTCAAAGACAACTTCACGCAATTCACTAGGCTTTAAAGGTTTAAATCTCGGGTCAGCTGATGCAGCACTAATGGCAGCATCTATAAGTGCCTCCACCAATGGATATGTTGGATATGGATACCCTATACAACCTCTAAGACTCTTACTTCTAAAACCACCCTCAAACTTAAGCTTATTTATTGTTACAAAGACTCCACGTTTAACCTTGAATTTTTCAGGCATATCCTCTTGAGGTTTTATCTGTACACCTCTAACCAAATATTCCTCAACAGCCCTTCTAGCCAACCTCACAAGCATTAAACCATCTTCCAAGGACAAACTGTTTGAAGCCACTTAATAGCACCAATAGGGATATATGTATAACGAAAAGATAAGAATTATTGTTTATTTAGGTTTGATCTCACCTTACCCAATTTCCTATGCATATCCTACCAATGACTTCCAACCCAATAAACTTTTCCACAATTATCACAAATCCAGAAATTCTCATAGGAATTCTTAATGTTCTCCGGGATCATACCGTCAACATCAATGCGAGACCCCATCCTCAAGATAGTATTACATATGGGGCATCTTGAATATTCGTATGGTATGGTTAATCTGATTCCATACTCCAAATATAATTGTTGCAATTGATCCTCAATAAAGCCGCTATTAATATATGTTGATTTTAAACCAAGCTTTCTAGTCTTACGATATAATGAGAAATCCCTTGTTAACAGTATTCTTGAAGAATTTTTAGCAAAACTGAGAATATTTTCATCACTATTATCCCTCAAATATATGGTGTCATAACCAAGCATTCTAAGCCATCTACAAAGTTTACCAAGCATACCGTCAACAACGAAGCCCTCCACCAAATATTATTTCACCACCCTTATCAAGGATTTCACCATCATGATAAACCATCACACCATTAACGAAGGTTGAATAAACCTTACCCTTAACTCTAAAACTATTGAAGGGTGAAAATTTAGCTTTAGAATAAAATTTTGAGGGATCAACAATCCAATCAGAGGATAAGTCTATGATTGTTAGATCAGCATCAAAACCAACATCAATACAACCCTTACCCTTAAGATGGAAGATTCTAGAGGGATTATATGACATGAGATAAACAATATCATTAAGACTCAAAAAACCATAATTCACAGCCGTCAACATTAGGGGTAGTGTAGTTTCAAGACCTGGAACACCGGATCTAACATCCCAAAAATCCTCCTGAACCTTCTCTTCAATACTATGTGGAGCATGATCATCAGCAATAACATCCACAAACCCCCCATGAATCCTAAACCAAAGTGAAACAGCATCAAAAATGCTCCTCAATGGAGGCTCCATCTTACCAAAACCTCCAAGGAAGCGAAGCATATTAGAAGTTAATAGTAGATGATGGGGGGTAACCTCACATGTAACCAGATCCCTAAACTTAGATATCAAATCAAAGCTTAACCCACTACTAACATGAGCCAAATGAACTTTACAATTTGAAGCCCTAGCCAAATCCAAAACTCTTGATATGGATCTTATCTCAGCATCAATACAATGAGCCTCTAAAAATCCTTTAAAACTCTTTAACTCTCTAAACTTCTCTTCAAGGGAAGAAATTGTGGAATAATCTTCAGCATGAAAAACCACTGGGAAATTTCTGGAACCACAAATCTTCAAATAATCTTTGATCACATCATAATCACATGGATCTAGAAAGCCGACACGCCTATTAAGATAAACTTTAAATCCAACTGCACCTAGACCAATAATCTCTTCAACCTCCCCAATATTCATAGGGAAAAGTGAATAGAAGCCAACATTAACAAAGATTCTACCCCTAGCAGAAGCCAATCTATCTTTAAATCTTAATGGGGAATCGGTGGATGGAGAATTGTTAGGCATATCTAAAACTGTGGTGAAGCCTCCAGCAGCTGAAGCCATTGTCCCAGACTCAAAAGTCTCCTTATAAGATAACTCCTGATCCCTCAAATGCACATGGGCATCAATTAATCCAGGTAGGATGATCTTATCATGAAACCTATAATACCTTTCAGCCTTTGGTAAATTTTCCTCAGAACCTAAACCCACAATTTTACCATTATCAATAGCTATTGAGGAATCAATAAGTTTCCCATTCAAAAATACTTTACCACTAATAATAGAATCAATAACAGTCAATTTAGAGATCACCCTTTGAAACAAGTTTAACAAAGGACTTTAAATGCACAACTCCAAAGATTGATTTATCCTCCCTTAAAGCTATAGCACCTGGGGAACCCCTCTCCAAAATAACCCTAGCAATTCTACCAATGGGTGGAGCACCGTAAAATGACGCCATATTGAATCTAATAAGGTCAGATGCTCTTAAACCTCTAATTCTAGCATCTCTATGTTCTGGAGAGACCTTATCTTGAATAAACATTAGTAGATTGATTAGGTCTCTATCATAAATGGACCCTAAAAATTTCCCATTCTTAATTATGGGTATAAATCTTAGACCCTCCTTAAGCATTAATGATCTAACGTGAAGTACACTTGAATCCATATCAACACTCTTTACATTATAATCCATAATTTCATCTGATGAATTGTTGGAATTCAATAATAACCTCGGAATATCATCTTCAAAGATCATTCCCACAGGTTTACCATCATCAACAATGGGTATGGCCATCAAATCATTTTTAACCATAAGATTACATGCTTCAATAAGATCAGAATCCATGGAAACCATTGGAATACCAGTCTCCATAACGCTTGAAACATATAAACTGCTTAAATTCAAAGTCCTTACACGCTCACTCCAAATCCTCTCCAAAACACCCCTAACACCAACAATACCAACAAATTTTCCATCATCAATAACTGGAATTGAATTGAAGGTTCCAGAATCCATTAAATCTATCGCCAATGATAATGGCTGATCCTTATCTATGGTGGGGATAGGGATCCTCGCAATCACAAACCCCTTCAAAACTATTCACCCAAATTCCTTGAGGATATACTCTTAACAATATCAGTCTTAGTAATAATACCAATTAAAATATTATCTTCATCTAAAACTGGTAAACCACTTATACCATTATGAACCATGATCTCAGCGGCTTCAGCTGAATCTTCATTATAATCTATGGTTATAGGGTTAGGGGTCATAATATCGGAAGCCACTGGAACCCTAAAGAATCTAATACTCCTCCTAGATTCATCTTCAAACTTAACTTTAGTGGGTTTGTGTTCTAGAATCCTAAAGGTTAAATCAGTCTTAGTGATTATGCCCACAGGTTTACCCCCATCCAAAACAACAACCCTACTAATCTTATACTTCTCGAAGAGTTTGCCAACCCTATATATACTGTGAAGAGGGTTAACAGTGATGACTGGAGAGGACATCAAATCCTTAACTTTACAAATACCGTGATAATGCTCTGCATATGCCCTTACAAGATCAGTCTTCGTAATGATTCCAATAAGTTGACCATTACCATTCACAACTGGTAATCCACTGAATCCACCCTTAATCATTAAGTTTGCAGCATTCTTGATATATGCTCTGGGACCTATAAAGATTATTGGAGAAGACATAACTTCAGATATAAGTATGCTATCAATAGTTCTAGGGGAATCTCTAACACTCTCATTCAATAGGATTTTAGCAATATCAGTTTCAGTAACGATTCCAATGGGCTTATTGGATTCATCCACAACAACAACCCTACTGATGTCGTGATGAAGCATGAGGTTTCTAGCTCTAGCAAGGGTATCCATAGGGTGAACCACAATAACACCATCACTCATGTATTCATGAACCCTAATGGTCATTTTGATC
>JAWBOZ010000088.1:0-4461 GCA_038825625.1 Methanomethylicia archaeon
TGATAATAAAAAATATACATGCGGTAAAGAAGTCCTTTTTGTTTCTTCAAAAAGACGGGGTAAAATAGCCCTTCCTATCATTTCGGGGCTAATTCTTACCTTTTCAAGGGCAGGGGCTCCAAATTTTTTAAGATTTGTTTTAATATAATTTTCTATAAACACATGCTTATCAGGGGGTATGAACCTTTCATTTTCATCAGTGATTTCAAGCCTTATGATTGTGACTCCTTCAGGAGTTGTAAATTGTTTATCAAATTTCCTTTTAAAATTAGGTAATATTTCTCTTAAAATATCAAGAAGAAAATCAAGATAAAGAAACCTATCCCACCATGCCACTGTTATACAGGTTAATTCTTCTCTTATTGTTTTTGAATTGTCTAGTTGTATCATTATATCATGTTTTTGTGTTACTTCTTTCTGTATTGCATAGTTTATTAATATTTTTCTTCATAGGAATTTTTTTTATCGTCAACATAAACATAATTAATTTTGTAAGGCTTGTTTTGGATCATAGATCCATTGTCCATCTCTGTTAATTCTAGGCCATAATGGATCCATGTCTATTGGTCTGAATTCAAATCCATCAATCCACATATGACCATCACCATTATTAAGAACTTCTAATCTGATTATATGTCTTCCTGTAGATTTTACTTCAATCGTACCAGCTAGTTGTGCAACAAATCTACCATTTGCATCACTATAATAAACAGTATCATGTGGATCAAACATATACCTTTTCCATCCTTGAGGAATAAGAACTTCATTTGGTTCTTTTGGCAATGTTATATTGTTATTTATCATGTTCGGCAATTGTTCCCCATCGAAATAAACATAGAAACGAGGTCTTCTATCACTTGTTAAATAAACATTTCTAGTACATACCCATAATTTATAGGTTCCTTTCACTAAAAGAGGAGTTTTAAATTCAATCCAAGGTGTTATAGCGGTTCTGAAGTTAACATCAAGAAAATCGTTATAAACTAAATTATAACCATAAAGTGGATCATCAAGTGAAAAACCAGTATAAACAATACCTGCATCACCACCCCAATCAACATCTGCTAATTGACCTTTGGCAATAGTAACGCTAACCATTTTTCTCCATACTCCAGGCATTCTTCTAATTTCAGGTTGATTAGCAACATCAAAAAAGATTAGTTGAGGCATTCTAACTTTAATTTTAAAATCTTCTAACATAACGTGAAAGACTCCATTAGCAGCAGTATTATCGCTGTTAACTCTATCAATTGGAGAACCTCTTTCCCAAACATCCATAAATAATTCCTCATTTATAAGCACTGAATCTCCTCTTAATCTAACAGTTATAGCTTCATCAGGAGCCATAGTAAGATGGGATTGTTCTAATATTATATCAACTACATATTTTAGACTTTTATCAAGACAATGATATGCAACATATAAGTAAAGACTGTCGTTGTGATTAGTAGGATCCCCCGTATTGCAAAATATATTTTTTAAATCATTATAACTATTAATTCCAATTTTTCTGTAGGCACTATTTGGAGTAACAAATAAAGTAAACCACCTTTTTTCGGAAGTATTATCATCTGATATTAATTTAAGTGTATCAAAAAGATTAGTTTCTTTTAAAGCTTGTACAAAGATAGAATACTCAGGATTATTTTCAATTAGTTCAGAAATAGACTTTGTAGAAGGTTCAATAAATTTATCAACAACATGAATAATACCATTCGCTGTAATTATATCACTTTTTAAAACTTTTGCAATCTTATTAATTTTGATTTTAGCTTCGCCTTCTTCAAAGAAAGTTGATGCAGTCAAATATTGACCATACATAGTCGGGGTAGGCAGTTTTCCATCAGTGAATCTATAAGTTTTTATTGTATCTTTAATAATTAAATTTCTTACATATAGTTTTAATTCCTCGGGACTGAAATCATTTATTGATGTTTTACCTTTTGATGCTACAAATTCATCAATAGCAGAATTTGTAGGTGCAAAACAAGTATAAGTGCCATATGTATTTAAAAATGAAAGTGTTCCGGATCTTTCAAGTATTTCATAAAATTTAGTTAATTCATTTTGTTGCCCAATGTAATCACCAATCAAAAGGTCCGTTGCTGTTTCAAGTATAAATTTTTCTTTATAACATCCATTAATTAATAGAAATATGGTTAGTATTTTTACTAAAATTTTTTTCATAATTCTGTATTTTTACTTGTTTTCAGAATAAAATGGATTTTGTTTTAAATTTTCATTTGATTCTAATTCTTTATAGTAAATAGGCAAATAATGATATAAAGTATCTTGATATTTATTTATAATAGTTTGTTGTTTTTCTGCAGGAGAATTCCTAAACACCATCTCTTTAAAAAGATCTTTTCTAGCATAATTGTTTCTTTTTGCATTTCTCAAAATATCGAACCATCTTTTACCTTCAAAAGCAAATTCTCTAGCACGTTCGTCTAATAAATAATTTGTAAGAATTTTTAAATCAGTAGTATTTGATTCAATTTTTGTTAAGTTTGATGCTCTGCCTCTTTTTCTTATCAAATCAATATATTTTAAGGCTTCTTCATATTGTCCTAAATTTAATAAAGCTTCTGCTTTGAATAAAAATATCTCTGCTAGTCTATATACAATAAAGTGAGCATATGACTCATTGGAATTTCTTAATGTGTTTTTATTTATAGCAATATATTTCCAAATTGTATAAAAATCTTTAGAATTATAAGAACATCCATCACCACGAATGTCTGTACTATCTGGACTAACTGATTCATCAAAGGGGAAGAAGTATTCCATTGCGTTTGGAGAAGCCATGAAGTATTTACTTGCTTTAAAGAAATCATAATAAGGGTTTAAAATTTCTTTTGAAAAAGGTAACTCAAATATTGATTCGATTGAATTTCCATTTACATATAAATTTGTAAACCAATAATCATCATTTGGTACTAACCCATAACTCCCCGAATTTATAATCTTATCACAAGCTATAATACAACTATCATATTGATTGCACCATAAATATATGTCTGCTTGTAATGCATTCACAGCATATTTAGTAAAACGTGATTTAGTTTCAGGTATTGTTGGATATACATAAGGAAGATATTTTTCAGCAATTTCTAAATCTTTTTTTATCTGATTTAATATAACAGTTCTTGAACTTTTATGAGGCTTAAAATCAGCAGCATCACTAACAGTTGCCTTTAATATCAAAGGAACCTCATCAAAAGTGCGCACCAAATAATAATACATTAAAGCCCTAATAGCTAAAGCTTCCCCCTCATATTGGTGCAGCAATTCTAGTTTAAAGGATGGATCATTTGCTTGAGCGATTTTTCCAAATTCAAGTAATGTATTACAATAATTTATAACTTTGTAGAATTGATTCCATTGGGTAATACCGTTATCTGGTAATATATCTCCATAATATACATAGTTGAAATCAGTTCTTAAACGGAAAGGCATAACCATGTCAGCACGAATTTCACCCCAAATGAACATTAATTGAGGAATACTATACCCTGAACCTTGGTTGTTTCCTAACATACCAGCATAACAACCCATAAGTGCAGAAAAAGCATCTTCTTTTGATTTCCAGAATCTTTCACGTATTATACCATTTTCAGGCTCTAAATACAACCATTCATCACAACTACTGAATATTATGATAAATAGAATATAAATTATTATTATAATCTTTTTCATAAAATTATTCATTTAAAATGTTACACTAAGATTAAAAGTTAGTTCTTTTGTTCTAGGTGTATTAGAATAATCATAGCCTACTGTATAAATAGTTCCATCCCTACTATTAATGGTTATCTCTGGATCTTGTCCTTTATATTTAGTAAAGGTAAGTAAGTTATTAATGGTGGTTGATAGTTTCAAGTTTTTTATTCCAAATTTATTTGTGATTTTATTGGGAAAGGTATATGACAATGTTACATACTTAAGTCTTAAAAATGAACCATCGTCAACAAATCTATCTGATCCTAACCAATTATAACCATACCCAATCAATGCTCGAGGAATATCAGTTTCATCTCCAATTTTACGCCATCTTCGTAATACAGCAGTAGTTTGATTATTATATGTATACATGTTTTCACCATTCATTTTAGTCATATTTATTATTTCATTTCCATACCTTCCATAGAAATAGAAGTTAAAGGATATATTTTTATATCTTATAGTAGATCCGAAACCTCCTGTGAAATCAGGATTAGCATCACCTAAATAAACAACATCAAGATAATTTATATTTCCGTCATGGTTTATATCAGCATACTTAGCATCACCAGGTTGAAATTTATAATTTACAGAAGGATAATTAAATACCATATAAACAGGTTCTCCATTTGCATCATAAATTTTATTTCCGTTTTTATCTACAGCAATACAATCTTCCCAATCTTTATATACACCTAAATATTTATATCCATAAAATGATCCTATAGGATTGCCTAT
>JAWBOZ010000089.1:0-4444 GCA_038825625.1 Methanomethylicia archaeon
ATCCTCAAGATAGCTTAAACTATACGTACTATTTGAAGGCTCTTTAACATCCAATTCCACCAATGAACCCATATCCTCACTCAATTTAACATCAACATCACCCCTATCACCGGAAGCAGAAACCTTCAGCAAATCCCTTTCAGCTGAAATCTTAACATAATCACTAACTAAACCAACATCCTTAATAGCATCCCTAAACACGTCTGAAACAAGTCTAGCGTGAACATTAAACTCTATGGATGGTGAGGAAAGCTCTTCACCAGCAATATCAATAACGGGTATACTAAAACTCCTCTGAGCCCTACCACTAAAAACTATATTGATCCTTCCACCAGAAACCTCAATCTCCATCTTATCCCTAGCAGAACCTCTACGTAAAACCTTTCTAAACTCATCAAGATTAATACCAACATTAAATTTTTCATCACACTCATACTCATCAAAGAAATCTTTTGGAAGATTAACTTCAATCATAGCCACATGCGATGGATCCATAGCCCTAAGAGACATACCTTCAGGTGATGCTACAAAATTTGCTTCATCAATAAGTTCAGATATAGCATCAATAACACTCCTCCAAACCCTAACATCAGATACAGAGAATTTAAGCAAACATATCCCTCCACAAATATTAATGAATTTATTCCACAATCAAATATTGGGTAAATATATATTAATTCTTATCGATTACTCATACTCCCTCCAAGTATATCCACACTTAGTACAACGATAAAATCTTGTGGGGGCTTCATCACCCCTCCTAGTTTGAACCATCCACCAATAAGCTTCATTATTACCACACTTAGGGCATAAAGCTCTAACCCTAGGCATAACATTGATTGAAGATTCAGAATCTATAACTACAGTCTCAAGTTTGGGATTCCTCTCCCTCCTCTCCACAATCTTCATATCCACGTTAACAGCATCCTTCATAAATCCACACACACTACAAACTAACATGATTTTCCCATCAACCCTCTTGGGATGCATTAAAGCACCGCATCTACTACAGAACTCCATAAACATGCACCACGTCAAGAAAGATAATTTGAAATAGTTCCTAATAGCTTTAACGCCACCATCCTTGAAACCCTTAAAGCCTCCACAACACCATTAACACAAGCCACATCCATAAAACTTCTAAAATCCTCAAAACCTAAACCCACAAATCTAAAATCAGCTCCATCAAAGATTATGATGGGCTTACCGAGAAGATTATATGCATAATCCAAATCCACTGATGGAAACCCCTCAAAAACAAAGAAGCCAATTTCATCAAAGAATTTTGAACCACGTAAAATTCTCAAAGCATCAATAAATGGATCATCACAATAAAAGTTTATCATGACACCGTCAAGCCTAATCTTACCCCTAAAGATAGTGGAAACTATTATTGGACTCCTAAAAAAGACTCCAGCAATCCTAGACTCAAATTTAACCTTCACTAAGCTTCACCAAAACAAATTTTAATAGGGCTGAAAAAGCTTCAACTTGAACATTAAAATCCTCAAAACCTTCACTTGGAAGACTGGATGCAAGAACATTCACAAGATCCATCAAAGAGGCTTTACCTGAAACCCATACATAGGCAAGTAGAGCTTCAACAGCATTACCCTTAACATGAACATCAACCCTACCACCCAAGAAACCCCTCAAACCACATCTACTCAAAGCCTCAGCCAAAACCCTATTTCTAACCCTCACCCCACAGAATCTACCACTAACCTTACTCAAAGCCATGGAGAAAATGAAATTAACTAGGGCATCGCCGAAGGAGGCCAAATCATGATCCATCAATACATCTGCAACCTTAGAAAACACTCATCCACTACCCCCAAAACTTTTAAGGGAAGATTCGAAGAGACTTTTAAAATTCAATGCATTATCCCTCAACCTACTGGCAGCTTCAATTAAAGCATCAATGGGAGATTTAGAAGAAACCCTTACAAACAATAAGGCTTTATCCTCCAAGGGATGAGGAACATTATATGCAGCATAAGTGACAGCTGGATCCTTATATAATTCATTGCAAAGAGCATTACAGAAGGTGTGGCCTTCACCTAATATCTCAAGTTCAATGAAATCTTCACCCCTCCTCAAAACCTTTATCTTCAAAGGACATACACCTCAAATAGCTTAACAAAAATAAGTAATAAATCTAACCATACATTTTCAAATTTTCAAAAAGTATCCGGAGGCCACCTTCCTGGAACTATGAAATCTACACTTAGAACAATACAAAACATTATTTCTAAGAGTTAATGGAGATAGGCAGTACGGACATCTAGCGAATAATACACCGAAATCATTCCCCTTCACAGAAACATTGTATGGTATCCAAGAATTCAAGAATACGGCTCTAACAATGTCACCCTCCCTAACAACATCATACATGGAGGCATACCTAACCTCACCAGAAACATTTGGGAAACGAAGATAGGCAGTCACGGGATGTCTTAGAAAACCTTTACCCTCAATATGGAAAACCCTTATACCGGCAGATTCAAAACCAACATCAAAAACAAATCCACGACCAATATCACCAGCAGTTGGAAGTAGGAGAGACCTCCTAGAAATCACAGAAACCCTCCTCTCACGCATATCCAGAGTTAATCTCCCAAACTTAACAGCAAATAGGGAGCCATCAATATCTTTAACACCATCACCAGCCATGAACTCCTCAATAACCCCTATAAAATCCCCAGGATACACGAATCTCCCATCACTCAAAATAAACACCCTTTACCAAATGATTAATTTATACATGCATAATTCTATAAAGAACCACATTAACCTTACGCTTTAGCTCCCTATGAAAATCAAATGTGTGGGGGATATGTAGGGTGAATGGAATTACATGCGTTATAATCCCACCAAGACTTGATATGAATTTTGATAGGAAAATATGATTCTCAAAACTGTACTTATGAATTGAATAAACAACATTAGAGATTTCTAAAGCCTTCTTCAAGAAGACCCTATCAGCCCCCCTCCTATGAACACCGAAGGGTGGATTCTGAATTACAGTATCAACATTATTTCTCAAATAAAGGTTGGAAATATCTACACATATAAATGAAGTTTTAGAAGAAACATTCATAAGTTTAGCATTATCCAAAGCCACCTTCAAAACATCAAAATCAAAGTCCACTCCCAAAACAAAATCTGCACCTAAAAGAGCTGCACCAATAGCCAAAATGCCGGAGCCACAACCCAAATCCAAAACAATTTTGCCACATATATCATCATTAACCTTACCGGCAAACCAAATAATCCTAGAAGCCACATCACCACCCAAACTATACTGCTCCAATTCAACCTTAGGATGGGGATTAGGCTTAACATTCTCTAAAACCATTGCCAAATGCTTAAGTTTATTAAAACTCAAAATTTAAGTATCCCCCTAAAATCCTCTAAATTTAATGAACCACTAAAAGCCAATTTAACCTCCCACGGTGTTAAAATTGGTTTACCATAAACTTCAGCATCATCAATGGCTATCCTTGGACATGCAGCTGAAACAAATACATCCACAAAATTGAATGGAATAGTCATATCAGGTGAAAAATTCCTAACAGAAAAAATGTAACATCTCCTACCATGAGATTCCAAGAAACTCTTAACATCAATAGCAATATCCAAGTGGGCTTGACCAGGCTTAACACCGACAAAAACACCAAAAACCTTAGCGTCACGGGCTTTAATAATACTATTCCACCTAACAGAAATAATCTTCTTCACAAGCCCATCTAAACTCCTAACCTCATTTCTAAAGGGATCCAAAATATATGTTGGCTTACCAGTGGAGATAGCCACACCCAACCCATGAAAATCCCCACCAGAGATAACTAGGAATCCATCAACCTTATCAACTATGCTTAAAGCGCCACAAACATCACAGCCCAAAACTTGACCCTCAAAGGAGAGTCCTCCACAAAGAGAACCAAGATGAACAGGTATACCAACACCCTCCAAAACATTTTTAACCTCACTCAAGTTATGGATATGTTGAACCGTGGATAAGAGACCAATAGGTTTACCAACACTCCAAATGGAAGAGAATTTTAGTGCAAGATCTTTAAGAGAGAGTTTAAAGGAGACTGGCACATAAATCACTGGAACACATTCATCACATAAAAGCTTCGTGTGACCAAAATGAATGATTAAATCTACACCAAGCCTCAATGCATCATCAAATGCAACGTCACAACCACCAAAACATGGATCCATGGAAACAATAATATCGGCTTTTGTATTTTTTGAAAGTTCATCAACAATTTCCAAAGCAAAGACCTTCAAACCCTCTGGAAATTGTAATAAGACCCTATTAGCTTTTCTAAATCTATCATCAAATATGATCTTATCTAAATCAAAATCATACAATAGTAAACACCTAAAATAATATTTGGAACAAAGATATAAAAATAAGATTGAAATTATTTAA
>JAWBOZ010000090.1:0-4424 GCA_038825625.1 Methanomethylicia archaeon
TTGTGGGAGACAAAGTTGCTGAATTGATAAAGCAAAATGATCTTGAAAGTAAAGTGAAGCATAGAATTTTAATATTACCGGGGAAAGCTGCTAGAATCTCAGGTGATTTAGAGGAAATTACAAAATGGAAGGTTGTTGTGGGACCCATGGATTCAAGTGAGATACCATCCTTCATTAAAAAGGCATGGACACCTGAAAAGATCAAGGAGATCATGGAAAGTTGATTTCCAATGAAAATGTGAAAATAAGAATACCACAATATAAAATTGAGATAAATGTCCCTAAAGGTACAACCGTATTGGAAGCTTTACGTAAGGAGAATATAGGTATTAGAAGTGTTTGTGGTGGAAAGGGGATTTGTGGAAAATGTAAAATTATCATAACCCATGGTAGAGTTAAACATGAAGTTAAAGATAAAGATGTAATATCACAAGAAGAAATTTCAAAGGGATATGTATTAGCTTGTTTAGCAAAGGTGTTGGAAGATGTTGAAGTGATAATACCCCCAGAAAGTATGATGGGGAGGGCAAAACTACTAATCGATGTGAATCTACCAGAATTTTCCATAGAACCTTACATACATAAAATATCTTTCAAGGAGAGAAATATTGAGGAGATGTATAAAAATCTTAAGGGATATTCCATAAATGAGAATGTTCGGGGAAAAATGATTAATATGGATCTTATTGAGGGAGTTACTGCAATCATAAATTCTTATACATCCAAGGTTGTGAATGTAAATCCTGGAGATGTAGGTGATAGAATCTATGGA
Source organism: Methanomethylicia archaeon (assembly GCA_038825625.1). GTDB lineage: Archaea > Thermoproteota > Methanomethylicia > Culexarchaeales > Culexarchaeaceae > JAWBOZ01. The sequence continues at coordinate 773 of JAWBOZ010000090.1, forward strand.
TTAGCTATCGATATAGGAACCACTAAGATTGTGGCTGCAATGGTGAATATTCCTACGGGGAAAATAATTGGTGTAGAATCAAAATTTAATAAACAATTAGTTTATGGGGAAGATTTGATTTCTAGAATATCACATGCGTTAGATAGAAGTAATGGTTTGAAAGATTTACAGCAAGCCACAGTACAGACAATAAATGAAATAATTGATGATTTATGTAGAAGATTTGGAATAAACCATGATGAGATATATGAGGTTACTGTCGCTGGAAATACCGTGATGACATACACATTTGTGGGGTTAAACCCAGAACCATTGATAAAATCCTTTAGGGAACGTGTGGATATACCTAGGAAACCTTACATCCTTGAAGCGAAGGATTTGGGAATAAAAGTGAATAATAATGCAATCGTATATGTACTTCCATGTATGGGTAGATTTCTAGGTGGAGATGTTGTTGGGGATATAATTACATCTGAACTCAGCTTTTCAGAGAGATCATCCCTACTAATCGATATAGGAACAAATACTGAAGTGGTTATGGGATGTAGAGATTGGATTTTAGGAACCACAGCACCAGCTGGACCAGCATTCGAGGGATGGGGACTTAAATGCGGCGTTAGAGCCATTGAAGGAGCCATAGAAAGTGTAAAGATAGACCCGGAAAACTTAAAGCCAAATTATACTGTTATAGGAAATTTTAAACCAATCGGCATATGCGGTTCAGGCTATATAGATCTCCTAGCTGAACTCTTTAGATATAATATCATTGATTCCATGGGTAAATTCAGGAGGGGTATAAATTCCCAAAGCATTAGGTTTGGTGCTGATGGATATGAATATATCGTTGCACTTCCAAACGAAACCTCCACCAGTAGAGAGATCGTTATAACTGAGAAGGATATATATAATTTGATTGACGCTAAATCTTCAGTATGTGCAGCAATATCCATAATGCTAAAGAAGATGATGGTGAATGTTCATGATATAGATAAAGTGTATATATGTGGTGCCTTTGGTAGATACTTAGATATAAATAGTGCTATGGCCATAGGTATGATACCGGAATTCACAAAGGCCAATATAATATTTATTGGCAATGGCTCACTTGGAGGAGCATACCTATCAATGGTATCTAAAAGGCATAGGGAGGAAGCTGAGAGGATTGCAAAGATTACAGCAAGCATCGAATTAATGTTGGATCCAGATTTTATGGATGAATATCAAGCTGGCTTCATAATGCCAGGTAAAAGGGATCTATTCCCAACATGGTGGGAAACTAGTAGGAAAATAAGATATAAATAGGGGGTCACTAAGATTTAAATAATCTAAAGGTATGGAGATTTTGGAATAATGAAGAGACCTTTCATAGCATCAATATCTGGTAAGGGAGGTACAGGTAAAACAACACTAAGTGCATTACTACTTAAGGTTTTACTTGAAAACCACACTGAAGACGTTATCCTCGTAATTGATGCTGATCCAGCCATGAATCTAAACGAATTGTTAGGTATAAAGGTTGAGAAGAGCATATCTGATGTTGTTGAAGAATTTAGACGTGCAGTGGATAAAATAGAGGTTGCACTTGGATTCTCAAAGGATACACTACTAGAATACTGGGTTCATCAATCCATAGTTGAACATGAAAAATTCGACCTACTAGCTATGGGTCGAGGTGAAGGTGAAGGATGCTACTGCTACATAAACACAGTATTAACGAGAATACTTGGAAAACTTAACAAAAATTATGATGTAATATTAATGGATATGGAAGCTGGACTTGAACATCTCAATAGAAGAACAGATAGATATGTGGATACATTGATTGTTGTTGTAGACCCCTCCATAATGAGTTTTAAAACGGCTGAAAAGATTAAGCAAATAGTTAGAGAAGTTAATATAGAGGCTAAATACATGTATGTAGTTGGAAACAGATTATCATCATCCATGGAGGAAAAACTGTATTCATGGTCGAAGAATGCTGGATATGACGTTGCTGGGATAATTCCAGAGGATAATATGATATTAGAATATAGTATAAGGGGGAAGCCCCTTTTAGAATTACCAGATAACAGCCCAGCAGTTAAAGCTGCTGAGGGAATTGCAAGAAATATAAGATTAATAGATTGAAAATGTATTGGAGGAGTATCTATGCCATACCCATCCTTTGTGAATTGGTGGAATTGGAAGCGTGTTGGAGAACACATAAAGTCTCTTAGAGGCAGATTAGGCTTTGAAGAAGGTGAAGAAATTCATTTCCTCAGATTTAAACTCAATACTAATAATGGAGAAATATATGATGAAATCCTAAATAGAATGTTAAAGGATGTGGAAGCTGTTGAAATATATTACGTGTTATATATGTATTCCCAAACACTTCAAGATACTGGAGAGACAGGGGAACATGGAACCTTTATTGAAATATTTAAATCTAGCGGAGATATAGCAATAGCACACTGCCCAGAAGTTAGAGCTGCATGTAAAAGGTTAGAAGAAGTATTTGGCAAAAACCCAAAACTCTTACATCAAGCTGCAAAAATGTTTAAACATGAAATCCTCGATTACGGCGATACATCAATAAAATTATATGCACTACCAAGAATACCCATAATTATAACCATATGGGGTGGAGATGAGGAACTTCCCCCCTCAAGCACCATAATGTTCGATAAATCAGTAATCAACTATTTACCAGATTGCGAAGCCCTCGTAAGATTAACAAAAATCGCCATAGAAAGACTTGTAACCACTGCAACAAGAATATAAACAATTAAGATTAGTGAGCCAACTTCTCTAGAAAATTCTCATATAACATTTATTCTCCTCATATTCTCAAGAAATCGTATTCTCCATTCTCAAATCGTATGTATTAGATGGGTAAAGCAATTGTTACTTCGATAAGAATCGATGAAGATGCATTTAGAGAAGCCAAAGAATTAGGATTGAATGTTTCTAAAATCTGCGAAAACGCATTAAAAGAAGCAATTAGACGCTTAAAAGGTGAAAATCCTCAAACAAAGCTAAACTCTAACGAGGTGGCGGGCCCGGTGGGACTTGAACCCACGACCTCCGGCTCCGCAGGCCAACGCTCTATCCAAACTGAGCTACGGGCCCTTAATTAAGATATTATGGAATCCTAATTTAAAGTTGTTACTTTATGGAATGGGCTGATTGTTTGATTAAATGTAATCTTGTATTGTTTAGAGGTAGTATATTCCCATTTCGCGGGCAACCTTCTTTAATCTTTCAACCCTCTTCTCTACTGGTGGGTGTGTTGAGAAGAGTTCTTCTATTGCTCCACCCCTTATTGGGTTTATTATCCACATGTGTGATGTTGATGGATTTACATTTACTGTTAATCCAAGCTTTTTCGCTCCACTAATTTTTATCAATGCATTGGCGAGGTCCATTGGCTTTCCAGTTATTTTCGCTCCATCTTCATCTGCACCATATTCTCTTTCACGGGATATTGCCATTTGAACTAGCATTGCTGCTATTGGTGCCAGTATTGCAGCCAATAGTGCTGCAGCTATTGAACCTTCATTTCTCCTACGATCACTTGTACCCCAAAGGACACCCCATCTACCTAGATATGCTAGATAGCTTATGGCTCCAGCTAGGGTTGCAGCTATTGTGGATACTAGTATGTCTCTAT
>JAWBOZ010000091.1:0-4384 GCA_038825625.1 Methanomethylicia archaeon
AATTTTATCACGTAGATCTGTTGGTATTGCTTCCAGAATCTTTTGCTTCAATTCTGATGACATCCATACAATACGATTCCATCCTCCATCCGCTTGTATAAACTTGTTTGTCCTCATGTATAGAACTCCGAGACCATAGAATCCAGGTATTTGTTTACCTCCACCAGCTGAATCAGCAATATCTCCAAATTTAAGTCCTGCTGGGGTGATGCCAGCATATCCTCTCTGCACTATTCCTAATCCATCAACTTCGGGTACATAGAATGTTACGCATTCAAAGCATCCACAGGATGTGTGTGGATTTTCAAATGCAGAATATAATGTTACCCTCTGGATGGCCCCCCCTGAAAGCTTTCTAACAGTTTCATTGGCACCACTCCATTCACCTCTAAATGGATCCAATAATTTGCCCTTTTGTACAGGGCCTATTGGTCCCTTTGGATCTATTTTTGCAGCCACCATGGCATCTATCCATGTTATTGCTCCACAATTGGATGGTCTTTCAGGTGTTATTATACATACATGTGTTGGTGCAAATGATTGGCATAGTCTACATGAGTAGAATAGGTCTACTTCTTCATCTTTGAGTCCAAAGGTTCTTGCATCTCTTGCATCATATACTTTAATTGCTTGTTCAAATAATTTCTCGATAATTTGAGGATCAGTTACGAATGTTACTTGCAATCTCTCTATTATTGGGAATGCTGATTTAAACAATCTATACAGTACAGTGCCTATATATTTGAATGAGTTTAACCCTTTATTGAAGGATTTCTTACTAACCCTCAACCATATATCATATCTTTGATTTAAATGCATGAAGCCTTGTATATAGTTGCAGAATTCATGTATCCTCCTTTCTATTACGCCTTCAGCATTTATATCAAGATCTTTCCCGGCAACTTCCACGATTATGGCAAGTAGATAGCTTCCCCCCTCCTTAAGCTCATTTATATCTTGCCCCACAACGATTATTCCACCATCAACAATTTCATCTAAACCCTTCACTTTCACAATTTCAAATTTATATTTTAGTTTTGGTCCGCCAAATTCTACATACATATCCTCTCTTCTAATCCTCTGTCCCTCATATTGTGGTCCAACATCAACAGGTATATCTATGAACATCCCCTTCTCAGGTGTTGGTGGCACATTATATATTTTAACAATATTCTCCGGTACTTCTAGTGGGTTTAGGATGTTCACCATCAAACCCATGAAATCAGCCTCCTATAATACCTAATTCATATCTTTAATAAAGTTTCGTGTCATTATGTTGTGGTGGAGCTTGCCTTAAGTTCCTCTTCCAATTGACATAGGTTCTTGTACCATATTGATAGTGGGAGTGATGGTAGTGTCCATGATGAATTTGGCTGTGCATATGGTTCTAGAGATATTGTACTTAAATTTTTGTATGCATAATGTTTCAAGTAATTTAATAGTAGCCAACCATAGTAATAGTGGAATCCCACAAAAATTGCTAGATCATAATCAGACGTGTTTGATGCCAATTTTTGAATGCTTTCCAGGGGGAACATTATTTTATAGTTTTTATATCCTACCTCATCCAATTTTCGTATGGTATTACCATCAGATACCATTAAATCAGCTTTTATATGGGAGGATATGTTAATGATTTTCTCCAGAACATTCTCTCCCACAAGCTTCTCCAATTTCACCATGTCTGGGCCTATGATCATTAATGGCTTCTTATATTGCTTTATTGTATTAACCAATCGCTTTATGTCAGATATCACTATGGCTTTTATTGGTCCTGGAGGTATATCCCCCTTAAGCCAATACTCAATGCTCATGTACCGCTCACCTTCATTTTATCAACAACTTCTTTAAGTAGTGTTGGGTTGGATACCACTGGCTTCTCAACCCATCCCACCATCTTTAAGTATCTAATTATTTCATCTCTATATGTGATTGGTATATCGGCTTCCGTCCTTACGAATAATGGTATGTCTTCCGGCAATTTATCTCCACCATAATACTTCTTATATAGCGATATGTAGTTTGTAAGTTTTATAGCTCTCCCTTGAGGTGTATCTGCAGGTCTTATACATAGCTTAGCCGCCATAACTGTTGCCTCCCCCATACTTTCAGCTGCATAGAATAGGTGTTCTGGTGCTGGCCCAACATAAACCTTCTCCCCAGTTCTAGCATCATACTCGTACCAATCAGCTTCATTATCTCTATTTCCAAGGAGCATTCTCCTATATTTTATGCCGTGGGGTCCAACTATTATTGGTATACCCAACCTCCAAAATCCAGATGCAATGGCTGCAGCCTTCTGGCTCATGGCGCCCCAAGCAATACCCACAGCACCAACCCTATTTAGTATATAATCTGCAATTTCAGCGTAATTTGCTCTTAATGGTAATCTAGCAAATATATTTGCAATCTTTATTGCAGCTCCAGAGATATGTGCATTTGCAACGCATGAACCAACATTTACAAGTCCTCCAGCTGTAAATTCCCCACTAAATTCTTCATATGGTGTCTTCCCCTCCTCATTCTTATACATTGCAATAGCCATGGCTGAGCATCCTGAAGATACCACTATATACCTTCTTGAAGCAAATTCCATAGCCATTTCAGCCACTTCATGAGGTCCCTCAGGCCAGTTGGCGCATCCAGCAAATGCTATTACACCAGGTATTGTTCCAAGAACTATATCCCTACCCACAGCTCTAATCTCAGTGTCCTGTATTGGTCCCCTACCAACCCTAGCTTTAAATAATTCATTCCTCATAATGGCTTCAGAAGCCTTTAAGATCATGTTTAGTGTTGGTATATTTCTTGGGCAAGCTTTTTCACATCTTCCACAAGCAAAACATTTGGAGTATAGTGATGCTAAGTATGTTAGATTACCCTTTGCAGCCATAGCCATGGCTTCAGATATTGGTAGATTCTGGGGGCAGCTTCTTTCACACTCCCTACATCTTGTACACTTCTTTGCATATTCTATGATTTCCTCGCTGGATATTGGGGTTTTAAATCTACTTCTTAATGGTGCAATTTTCATTGAAGCTTTAACAGCTACTTCAGCCATAACTTCTTCATCAAGTATTAGAGCCCCCGATACTTTGCCATTGATGAGCTCCTCTAATGTTTTGTCTACATCATTAAATGTTTTGTCTGGTAGTCCGTGGCAAGCTTTATTTGAGGCTGCTATTAATACTGCCCCTATCTTCTTAGCTTCTTCAACTATGTCTGTACGTATACATTGTTCATCCAAAACTATGACGTCTGGTATACCTGTTCTAATGAATCTTAATTGCCAAGATATTGGTCCAACAATCTTCGCTCTCCTCTTCTCATATCTTGTTATATCGTGGGCTGTGCAACATAATCCACATACCTCCACCTGTTCTCTAATGCCCTGCTCTTCAAGATAGTCTATAATTGCTGATGCAGGTAAAACGTTATGCCCTATTACTAGTATTACCGGTTTTGTATGGTCTATGACTCCTATGCCTAGGTCTACTAGTGGAGCTTCCGGCTCTGCCTTTGGGAATTCTAATGTTGCTATTTGAGTGGCGTCAGCCACTTCCATTGCCACATGGTCAAGCATTCCTAGGTGTAATACTTTAGATTCATAATCCATCCAATTACCCTCCTGACCAGTATGTACACTGGCTAATGTTTGCACTATTTGCTTCTCCACATAATCTAAAACCATATCTAGATCTCTCAGGTTTTTCGGTTTCACACCTGTTACAAGTCTCGTTATGGGCATTTCCACATGTACTTGTTCTCCAAGATTTATTGGTGCATCCCCACCATATCTTGAAGTAAGCTTCTCCAATAACTCTCTTGCATGGCTTGTATGTGTGGAAGCTCCTATTGAGCATACGAGTGTTACCAATCTTGATTGCTGTTCTGAGAGTCCTAATCCACATGCCCCCCTCTTATCTCTAGATAGGTCGCATCTACCATATGTGCATAGGCAGCATAGGTCACAGTATGGTAAATATAACGGTCTATATCTATTTAGTAATATGTGATCCCAATTTCTAAGGGTGGTTATGGATGGGAATGGTGTTGGGCCTTGAGGTTCAGCCCATTCTTCTATCACATGACCTATACTTATATCTAAACCTTTAATTTCTCCGAGAGCGCTTTTCAACTCATCCAATTTAATCCTTAAATTCTTATATGGAGTGGACATGTGTGATTACACTTCCCGCCATTATTACAATGTTAATACATATTAAAAATTTTGTGATTCAAAACCTATTTATTGAATTTACTGAGTATTTTCCCCTTTAATTCCATGATGGCTTTAATTATATTTGAATTGGGTGCATAATCCAGTAATGATACTCCCATTTTGTCAGCTTCAATGACGTTTTCATCATAGGGTATTATGCTG
>JAWBOZ010000092.1:0-1739 GCA_038825625.1 Methanomethylicia archaeon
TGGGACGTCAATCTTCCTCTCACCATGGAAGATTTTTAAATCTGTGCCGCACATAGCACATGCCTTAACCTTAACTAGTACTTCTCCATAGCCACACTTCGGCCTTTCAACCTCTCTTATTTCAAAATATTCCTTTCCACATATCTTTTCAATTCTTGTTTCTTCGGATACTCTTACACCAATATTGTATCCATTATTAAGTTTTATTACTATGCTCTTTAAATCGCCAAGTATTGGTCTAGGCATTAGTGTACCCTCATAAACTTCGCATCCATTAATCACTCTTATTTTATCTCCAATATTCACATTAGCTTCAATGATCTTTCTCATTACGGTTTCATCATACCCTAATCTCTCCTCCAATACACTCAACTCCCTAAATCTATATTTGATTTCAATCTTATTAATTGCGTTATAAATAATTGTACCACTAATATGTAAATAGTCTTCAGACCTATACCTGAAATTGTTTTAATATAGTTTTTGTCGATGAATGGTTAAAGTTAAAAATTGATTAACTTAAAATAATATTTGATGGATTTATGGTGAAGAGTGTCATTTCTCCCAAAGAGTTTTTTGGTTTTGAGATTGGTGAAGATAGGAAATTGGCTAGATGGGATAAAATTGTAGAATACTTCCAATATCTGGAGAAAAACTCAGAGAGGATAAAGGTAATGGAACTTGGGAAAACAACGGAAGGAAATCCATTTATACTAGCAATCATAAGTTCACCAGAAAACCTAAGGAGGCTTGAAGAGTATAAGCATATATCATACACTCTTGCAAATCCTAAAGGTTTAAGTGATGATCAAGCTTTAAAACTTGCTAAGAAGGGTAAAGCTGTTGTTGCAATAACTAATAGTCTTCATGCCACTGAGGTTGGTGGAACACAGATGGCCATTCAATTGGCATATGATCTCATAAGTGGCAATGATGAAAGGATTATGGATATTCTCAACAACGTTATTTTGCTGCTATTCCCCTGTTTTAATCCTGATGGTCAGATCATGGTTGTGGATTGGTATTACAAGTATTTGGGAACTGAGTATGAGGGTACATCACCACCATGGCTATACCACAAATACACTGGACACGACAACAATAGGGATGCAATTGCATTAACTCAAAGGGAATCACAAATGTTTTCTAAGGTTATGTATAAGGAGTGGATGCCACAGGCATATATTGATAATCACCATATGGGTAGTTATGGTGCTAGACTTTACATACCCCCATATTACGATCCCATATGCCCTGAAATGGATCCGCTTGTTTATCGTGAACATCAATGGTTTGGCGGTTTCATGGCTGTAAAGCTTGAGGAAGCTGGATGTCAAGGTGTTGAGGGCGGCCCACCATACACTGCTGAATGGACAGCTTCCTTCTTGAACTTAGCCAATTTAATGAATGTTTGTGCTATGCTCACTGAATCTGCAAGTGTAAAAATAGCCACACCCATATACATCCACAAACACCAACTCACAGGACACAGAGGAAGAATAGGAGACAAAAAACAATACAGCTTCCCAAACCCATGGCCAGGAGGATGGTGGAAACTAAAAGACATTATTAGGCAGCAGCTCATTTCCAACTTGGCTGCATTGGAATTGGCTGCAAAAATGAAGGAAACAATACTATACAACATGTATCTAAAAGCGAAAAGGAATATGGAGAAGGGGTTGAATGAAAAACCATATGCTTATATAGTTTCACTTGAAGATCAGCATGATCCATATACG
>JAWBOZ010000092.1:1749-4321 GCA_038825625.1 Methanomethylicia archaeon
AAGCGAAAAGGAATATTGATAAGGGTTTAGGTGAGAAGCCTTATGCTTATGCTATCCCCATATCTTCTCAATCTGATCCTGGTTCAGCTTTAAAATTTGTTGAGCTTCTTTTGAAGTGGGGTGTTGAAGTTTTTGTTTGTGAAGGTGAAGCTAAGGTTGATGGTAAGATTTATCCAGATGGGACATACTTTGTTTTTTCTGCTCAACCGTATAGGGGTATGTTGAAGTATTTGTTGGAGAAGACCATTTATCCTGATAATGAGTGGACTCGTGCACGTGATGGTTCTCCAATCAGACCATACGATACAGCAACATTTACTGTTCCCGACTTCTTAAGTGTTAATTTGGATTTATTGGATAATAGGCCTGAAGGAGTATTTAAACGTGTGGAAGGCTCCATTTATCCATCGTATAATGTGGATGCTTCAGATTTCGGATACATATTATCTGCTAAATATAATTCTGCTTATGGTGTTGTCAATGGACTTCTAGATTCTGGTCATACCGTTTACAGAATTCTTGAACCTATTGAAATTGATGGCGAATCATATCCAATGGGATCATTCCATATTCCAAGTTTTGATGGCGTTAGAGAAATCCTACAATCCTTAATCAAAAAATATAATGTTCCAGTAAAGGCTTTGAAAGACAAATTGGAAGTTAGTTTACGTGAGGTTAAGAGGCTTCGAGTAGGTGTTTATCAACGTTACTATGGTGGAAGCATGGATGAAGGTTGGACCAGATGGATACTTGAACAACATGGATTCCCACATCAAATAATAAAGGATGAAGATATCAAAAATGGCAAACTATCGGAAAAGATAGATCTACTAATATTTGCAGACGATCAACCAGCATTAATACTTGGAGAAAATAAAGAAGCCATTGAAAAAGCATTATCAGAAATATATAGAAGACCAGTAGTTCTACCACCAATACCGCCAGAATATATGAGTGGAATTAGGAAGGAAGGCTTAGAAAAGGTTAAAGAATTCGTAAATAATGGTGGAACCCTACTCACATTCAACTCAAGCTGCGAACTAGCAATAGATGCATTCAAATTACCAATAAATATACCATCAAAGAAACTAGACCCCAAAGAATTCTTCTGCCCATCAACAATACTAAAGGTAGACGTAGACAATACACACCCAACATGTTATGGAATGCCGAAAAGAGTATACGTAATGTATCATAACAGTATGATACTGGAACTAATCCCAACATTCAACAACGAAAACTACCAAACACCATTAACTTATCCAGAAACAGACATAATGCAAAGTGGATGGTTAATAGGAGAAAAATATCTAAGTAGAAAACCAGCATTGATAGATGCAAAACAAGGGAAAGGAAGAATAGTACTATACGCCTTCAGACCACAATTCAGAGGACAAACACTGAGAACATTCAAAACAATATTCAACACAATAATACAATAAAACGATGTGAAACCAATGGTTTAGAGAAGTGTAAAGGAAGGCTGAGACCACACTTAAACAAGTCACTTTTAACAAATATTTATTTTTCATTGTTTCCTCTGGATTATATGATTTAATTAGGCTTTGCCGAAATGTTAAAGATTAGTGTTCATTGAATATAGAGAGTATAGTTAAGTTCTAAAATTTTAAATAATACTTAAAGGTAATAATAACATGAGTTGTTAGTTTTTATGGTTAGAAATTCTGATAAGGGGTTGCGTATACGTATTGGTATATTTTTGCTGTGTCTCATAATGTTTTCTGTGGGTTTAGTTTTTGGATATTATCTAACGCATTACCTTCCACTCATATTTAGGCCTGTCGTTCGCATTCTTCCATCTATTGGTGTCATAAATGTTTATGGTTATATGCTCAGCGATTACGATAAGGAGCTTTACATAAACACCATTCTCCATGCATATTTGAATAGCTCTATTGCCGGTGTTGTGTTAAGGGTTGATTCTCCCGGTGGTTATGCTTTCATCGTGGAGGATATTTATAATGCTTTGAAATTGCTTAATTCAGTTAAGCCTGTGGTGGCAGTTGTTGAAGGTCTTGCTGCTTCAGGCGGCTACTACGTTTGTCTCGGTGCTAGGGAGATTTACTCCACGCCCACATCTCTCATTGGGAATATTGGGCTCATTGCAAGTCAACCATATTTGGTCATTCCTTCTGAAGCAATTATTGAAACTGGACCATACAAGTATACTGGATTCTCCCTGAAGGAGATGCCCTTTGTGGTTAATAAGGCTTTAGGAAACTTCATGAATGCAATAATCTCCAGTAGAGGTTTAAGGTTGAATGCTACGGTGGAGGAGCTTTCTCTAGGTAAACTCTACATAGCCAATGATGCTATTAAACTTGGTTTAGTGGATGGTTTTGGATCATTCATTGACGTTGTGAATAGGGTGGCTAGGATTACTGGTTTAGTTGAATATAGCATCATTGATTTAACCGAAATGTTTAAGAAAAGCATACAACCCTTGGGAAGAGAACTTTGGTCAAAGGGCGAATTGCCATCTATTGAACTATTATCTAAGCTTCAACCAGAACCCTTAAGCATTTACTACCTGTCACCATATTATGTAAAA
>JAWBOZ010000093.1:0-4313 GCA_038825625.1 Methanomethylicia archaeon
TGAAAAAAATGGCATGGCAACTTAGGGTAGGAAAGTATAGAAACGCAGATGAAGTTTTGGAAAAATTTGCACAAGAATGGAAGGTTGAAAATCTAGAGTTTTATGAGGCAATAGATTTGATAAGAAGCTCTACTTTTCAAACTCAGGAAAGAAGGGAAAGGATGCTTGATGAAGCTATAAATGTTGTTCTAAATAGGAACATGGAAAGGATGATGCATTACTCGAGGCAACTGAGAAATCCTCTGATGATCATAACCACACTGGGAATTACTTTACCGGTTTTGGTAATAATACTTTTTCCTATAATGGTGATATTCATGCCAGAACTAATTAAACCATGGCTTCTATTCCTTTTTTATGATTTACTCCTGCCAGCAATTGTTTTTTACATAATGTATGAAACCTTGAAAACAAGACCTGTGACTTTTGGTATAGTAGATATTTCTGAACATCCTGAAGCAAGAAGAAGTGATGCATACATTCTAAAAATTTTTGGAAAAGTAATTGTAATCCCCAGCCTTATCATTTCCATTTTAGTAGGGGCTTTAATAGCAGGAGCTGGTTTTTATCTAATTTCCTTGCCAACTGGGGCAGTTTCAATTTTCAAAATTTTTGGTGGTCTGACAATTCTAGCAGGAATCTCTTGTTCTATTTTAATTTACTCATTTTTCCAGTTTTTCGAGAATATAGATATAAAAAATGAAATAAAGCAGATTGAAGTAGAATTTGATGAAGTCCTCTTTCAGCTCGGTTATATAATGGCAACTGGAATTCCTTTGGAAGCAGGACTAGAAAGAATAAAAGAAAGAGTAAAAGCGTTAAAAGTTTTTGGTTTAGTAGAAGGAACTCTTTTGAACATAAAGAAATTTGGTTTTACTTTAAAAAAGGCTCTGTTCGATGAAAAGTATGGAAGTATAAAGAAATACCCATCCCGATTAATTAAGTCCATAATGGGTACCATCTCTGATACTATTGAAAAAGGAGTGGTAGGAACTGCAAAAACCATCTTATCAATTTCTTCTTATCTTAAATCTTTACATAATGTGGAAGAGCATATGAAAGAGGTTTTGGATGAATCTGTTTCTGATATGAGGATGATGATGAACTTGCTAGTTCCAATTTCCAGTGGAGCTGTGGTTGGACTAGCAACTTTGATGGTAATGGTCTTATACCAGATAGCTTCCCTGCTAACTCAAGTAACAGGTTTATCTAACAGGCCAGAGTTTACACCAGAAAATATGATGTTTGCCACGGATATTAAAAATATTATACCAGCAGAAGCTTTTTTGGTTTGTGTTGGGATTTACATGCTAGAAGTCACTATAATGTTAGCTTATTTCATTTCAACTTTAGAATATGGTGAGGATAAGTTTGAAAGGTATAAGCTGATTTCACAATCTGTTTTAATTAGCTTGGGCATTTTTACTTTTTGCCTTCTTTTAATCTATTTTACGTTTGCAGGTTTAATTCAACAAATAGGACCAAAATGAAGGGGACTGTGGAGCATGCGCAAACCGTGATAATAATTTTGATAGCTTTGGCTATAGTTCTTCTTCTTATTTATCTCATACTTTTCCAAAACCTGATTCCAAAAATAATAAATGCGTTAAGGTTTGTTATAAACATATTTCAAGGCTCACCAACTTAAATTATTTTCAAAAAATCTAAATATTATATGTGGGAAAAGGGATAAGTGGGCATTTGATGGCTGCTATTTTAGTTATAATAACAGGGATCATAGCAGTTATTCTTTTTTACATTTTTGTTTTCAAGGCAGGAGGGCAAATTGAGCAAGGTTGGTCAAAGCTCACTGCTCAGTTTAAAGAAGCCCTTTGTAACCTAATTCCTGGACCTGTGAGATGGCTAGTAGGGTGTTAGAATGGTAACTGTAAAATTTATAATAGAAGTTGTCCTGCTAATATTGGGATTAGCAATAGTTCTGATTTATTTTTATTCTAATTATGAAAGTATTTCAAAGGCATTTTTTGAATGGCTAAACACTTATCTGCCTAAGTGATTGAATGGTAACAATAAGGAAATTAGTTTTGATTTTGCTTGGAATTTTAACACTTCTCGCATTTTCCATCTTTATCCTTCGTGGCATCCTTTATCCTCATATATCTGTTCCAGACAAGTACAAGCTTGTTAGGTATTATGCTTGCATGCTTGCAATTTGCACCAAAGGATGTGGACATGATTATTTAAGTTTTGGTGAAAGCAATCCAAATGATATTGCCATATGCGTTGAAAGGGATCCTGTAACGAAAGATTGCAAGAAGTGGTGCCAAGATATTTGTGATGAGATGAATTGGGGGAATGGAAGGCACTGTGGAAAGGAATTTAATGTAACTATCAATTTGGAAGGATTAACCCAGTTAAAAGGAATATATGATGCATATTGGATTTCAAGAATTTCTCCTCCTGAAAACTATAGAAAAGCTAAAACAGAAATATTTGACATTTTACATGAACTCAATCAGACAGAAAATTTCCCTTCAATAGGATTGCTTGATAAGGTAAGATATACAGAAAAAACAGATTACTCTATAGGATTGGGCTGGTACTGTGATGCTTGGTATTATTTTCATTCTGATTATAGATTAGGGAAATACTTCGGAGGTCCTTATGGACCCATTTTACCTAGTGATTATGAATTTTGTGGTGGTGTAGTTAGGGAATATAAAAAACCTAACATTGGGATTGGAGCTGTTATACTTCCTTCCAACGAGGCAAGAGAAATATTTGGATGCACAGATAAAATTTTTCCTGGTTGGTTTTGGGGGGTAACAGAGGATGCTCCGGGCTTTTATTCTTGTATATTTGAAGGGTCTCTTACAATGTGGGCAATGAACAATACTATAAATGATAAGGCAGATATAGTAATAGTCAGCAACAGATATAGACCAGACCATTTCTATATAACTGCTGAACCTCCAGAACAAATAAAACCTATAAACAATTGGGCAACATACAAAGTTAAAATAGTTAACCATATCTATTCTGAAGATCAAACAGAATTTGAACTTAAGTTAAACTATCCAGAAAATGTTGAGTGTGAATGGGAAAATGAAGATTCTGATTTAACAACAATAACATTACCTAACAATACAGAAGATTCATTGAACTTTAAGTGCAGAGCTACTCAAACAGGAGATTATGAAATAAAAGTTAGGGCACAGGGAAGTATTTATGATGATTGGGCAAACGTAAAACTTCACTCTACAACATATGACTTAGATTGTATCCCTCAAGGATGTAAAATAGAAGTTTATGCGAACAAAGAGAATGTTAGAGAAGTTGTAAGAATAATTAACAAGCTCGGTTTTGATGCAACCTTTCATCTAAATTTGCAGCAAGAAGATGTTGTGAACTGTAACTTTGTTGGAGGAAGCACAGTAAATATACCAAATGGAGGCTCTGCTGATATAACCATAAAATGTACACCAAAGCCAGAAGCAGGAGGAAATGATTACACCATTCAAATTTCCTCTAGCTTGGAGGACTATCAGCTAATTAAGACCCAAGAAATAACAGTTGAAGTTAAAAAATGTAAGGGACCTTTAATTATAGAAACACTCACAACTAACAATCAAAAAATAGAAGAAGTTGTTGCTGGTAATGAAGTTAAACTTTTTGTCTACGCTGATGGATGTGGGGGGCAAAGTTTTAAGATCTATGCAAATAATAGCAATTACCAGAATATTGACTATAAGATATTTAATGGTGTGCTTTCTTTAGATGACTCTACATGGGATACGATCAAAAATATAAACACACCTGGAACTTATACTTTTTATGCTTTTGCTGATTGGGATGATGAAATGAAAAATTTCACTGTTTTAAGGGTTAAAGAGTCTCAGCAAGAGGGAAAAAATTGTATTTTATGCAATGGTGAGTGGTGTGTTTTTTCTCTTGGTTATGTGGGATGGGGCGATATATGTGATAGATGGGTCAATTTTATCTCTACAGAGAACTGTCCTAACTCATGCGATCCGCAATCTTGCTTGCCAGATAGTGGAGCTGTTTGTGCATGGTCTTCGAATCTCTGTTGTGTTTCTGGAAGTGATTTTTATTCTAATGGACCAGGAATTCCTTGCCTCTCACCTGATAATGTTACACATGCTACCAGGAACGACTATATAGTATGGAGAGGTGATAACTTAAATGAAGCAAGAAATATTTTGGTTGGTGATGAAAAATATGTTGATTTAGGTCCAGACTACTGTGGGGGTGATGATGGTTATTGTGATGGTACTAATGAATTGCCAGGTTTTACTGGACTGCAAGGTGCAAAGTGTTTATATAGCAATACA
>JAWBOZ010000094.1:0-4197 GCA_038825625.1 Methanomethylicia archaeon
AAATTCATTACTTGAGGTTTGTAGAGAGGCTCGTGAAAAATTTGGTATTCTTTGTGTTGTTTGTCAATGGTGGGATATTTTGGCTGGTATGGGCAAAATGGTTTTGGGTCAGCCTGCACAGACTCATGCTGGTTATGCTGAAACAGCTTTAATGCTTGCTTCAAAACCTGAATCTGTAAACCTTAAAAATGCTATTCTCTCCTCTACTAGGCAGGTTCACAATGAAATTCAACTTGAAAGTTTAAATTCAGCTAGATTTATGGGTGGTCTAATACGTGTTTCATTGAAGACTTCAGATGTTTCCAATACTGGTTCTATGACTGAAGCTTTACCAAGCGTAATTCAAGATGTTAAAGATTTCTCTAAAGTTAATGTTGAGCTTGGAGAGAAGTTAATGAATGAACTTGTTGATTGGTTCTGTAAATTTGTTGAAGCCTTTAAAACCTTTAATATAAAATCGCTTAGAATTTCTGAGGAAGATGCCTTTAGGGTTTTGAGGAGTGGTTGAGTTGATATATATTGATGCGCACACACATTTTGGTCCTCCAGGTAGAGATCTGCCTCCAATTACCCCTGAGGAGCGTATCAAACTCATGGATGATATTGGTATGACTGCTATGATTACAACTCCACCTTACTCATCGATTTCTAAGGATAGGAGTTATGGTGAAGCAAATCTATTTTTATTAGATGTCCAAAAGAAGTATTTTGAAAGATTTTATTGCGTTGCTAGAGTTAATCCTCATCTTAGAGGTAAAGCTGTTGAAGAGGCTGAGTGGGCTTTAAAGAATGGTTTTTGGGGTATAAAGATTCATTTAAGAAATGAGGCTGTTTCTCCAGATAATGAAGAGCTTGTTTTCCCAATAGTTAAGAAACTTGAAGAATATGGTGGATTACTACTTTTACATACTGGTGAAGCTGACTATTCCCATCCAACAGCTGTAGGCTATCTTGCTGAACGGTTTCCAGAGGTTCCCATTATTATGGGTCATTTGGGTAAATCATTTTATATGGATGCCATACTTGTTGCAAGATGGTTTGATAATGTTTTTGTAGATACGGCTTTTTGTCATAGTGTTAGAGCTATTGAAAGGGCTGTTGAACTTGCAGGTCCAGAGAAAGTTCTTTACGCTTCAGATTTCCCACAGGGTTGTATTGAACTTGAAACTATGAAAATTAAGCTTGCAGATATATCCAATAGAGATAGAGAGTTGATCCTTGGTGTAAACATTAAAAATATTTTGAATGGTATTATGAAGAGGAGGGGATTATGATGATTATTGATGCACATACCTTTATTGGTGAAAGCATATATTTCAGAAAGAATCGATTCACAGTTGAAGATCTTTTGAATGTTATGGATAGGAATGGTGTGGACATGGCTTTAGTGGCGACTCCTCCACCTGGACCATACTATGATAATGGCAATAAATATGTTTATGAAGCTATTAAAAAGCATGATAGATTAATTGGGATTTATCGTTTGAATCCATGGTTTGGGGAATCTGAGTTGGAAAAGGCTAAAATTGCTATTACTGATTTGGGGTTTAAAGCGTTATATATTGATCCACAAAATGAGTCTTTCTCAATAACTTCACCAGTAGTGAAACCTATCATTGATTTAGCTGGAAAACTTGATGTACCATTATATATTAAGAGTTCACAATCACAATTTTATTCACCAGAGGGTGTTGTATTCTTAGCATATATGAATCAAAATGTGATTTTTGTTACTGGACAATCATCTATAGCAGCATTACTTTCAACACGTTCTTCAATGTCTCAAAATCTGCAAAACTTATACTTAGAGACTTATCCATTGAGAGGTGGGCATCAAGGGATAGACATGTTTCTTAAACGTATACCTGAAACTATGAATCCAAAGAGGCTTATATATAGTTCACAAACACCCTTTGGATTCATGGAGTTGGAATTAAGAACAATAGAGTTGACTGGCATAGATGAATCATATAAAAGGCTTATTCTTAGCGAAAATATAAAGAGAATTTTAAAAATATAATCTATTCCATTATTTTTATGGTTTACAGATGATCTCCTTAATTTTCATTTCAAAGAAGTCATGGGTATTCACTGCTTTTACAACTATTGCTGTATCGGCTCCTCTACCAGAACCTGCAATACTTACAACTTCCTCCCCATATTTAACATATCCTGAATCCACAGCCATACATGCAATTTCGCATGCAACTTTCATTCCTTGACCAAACAATCTCAATACATTGGCTATTATTTCATCAACTTCCATCGTATTAAACTTCCTTCTAATGGCTCTACCAATACCTCCAAAGGAATGTGTAGCAGTAACTATTTTACCACCATTACTAATTATCTTTTCACGATTCTCCATGGAGAATTCTTCCACATTAGGACCTCTAAACCATGCAACATGACTAACCACGATCAAATTATATCCCTTAAAAATTTCTGAAGCCTTCACCCCAGTTTCACCAGTACTACTAGCAACAATAATAGTTTTTATACCAAGTTCATCGGCGCGTTCCTTAGCTAACATTAAAACTTCATCAGTATTTTGTGGTCCAGGTTCATCGAAATAAACAGTCTTCTTAACCTTACCAACCATATATAGCACCTAAAACTACTACATAATGATTTAAATTTAACCTTTGTTATTTATGATACAAAACAATTAACATTTTATATTAATTTTCATAATTTTTAATGGGGATTTATTTGTTAAAATTATTTACAGTGGGTCCGGTGGCTTGTTATCCACAAGTTTTAGAAGAAATGGGTAGGCAAATGTTTAGCCATAGAAGTAAGGATTATATTGATTTGCATGCTGAATTAATAACTTTGCTTAAGGATTTCCTTGAAACTAGTGGTGAAATTTTCTTCTTTCCAAGCTCCGGTACAGGTTTTATGGAAGCTTCTGTTAGGAATTGTGTGGAGCATAAAATGCTTATATGTGTTAATGGTAGTTTCGGTGAGAGATATGTTGAGGTGGCTAGAGCCAATGGTAAGGAGGTTGTTGTTCTTGAAAGACCTTTAGGTGAACCAATTTCACCTGATATTTTAGACGATTTTTTAAAGAGGAATCCTGATGTGGAAGCTGTGGCCATAACCCATAATGAAACCAGTGTTGGTTTAATTAATCCATTGGAGAAACTTGCTAATGTGGTTAAATCTCATGGTAAACTATTATTTGTGGATGCTGTTAGCTCTATGGGTGGTACAGATATTAAGGTTGATAAATGGGGTATTGATGTGTGTTTCACAAGTTCACAGAAATGTTTCGGTATTCCTCCCGGATTGGCTCTTGCAAGTGTAAGTGAGGAGGCTTTGAAGAGATCTGCAATTATGAGGAATAAAGGTTGGTATTTTGATTTCATACTTTATAAGAAATATAATGAACGCTACTCTACACCAACAACTCCTCCAATACCGCAAATGCTTGGTTTAAGGAGGATATTAAAAATAATAAGAGAGGAGTGGGGTGGAAAGCACAAGTATTTTGAATTGTATAGGGAGAGGAATAGGATCATACGTGAGGGTGTGGAAAGGATTGGTTTAACATTATTTCCAAAACGTGGTTTTGAAAGTCCTACAGTGAGTTGTATTAATGCACCTAAGGGTGTAAGTGGTGATGAAATCTATGAATCTATGAGGTTGAGAGGATTCGAATTGGCGCATGGATATGGAAAGGTTAAAGAAAAAACTTTCAGGATAGGAAATATGGGGTATATAGAATTCAAGGACATATACAAAATGTTGGAAAATCTAGAGGAAGTGGTAGGATCTAAACAACAATAATTTTATCCTAATATCTATTATTAGCGTAAGTTGAGCTTGCAATCATTCGTTAATATATATTTTATCTTCTTCTATTCTAACTCTATCTCCAATCTTTATCTTCCTTATATCTACTTTATCTATACACGGTATGTTTGATATTATTGCTCCCACAGCTATTATTGGTTCACATTCTTCATTTATTATTGCTATGGGCGCAGTACCCATCTTCATCATCCTATATAGTATATATGTTCCAACGGTTGACCCCTTTCCATATGGGAATACAAGTACTTTCCCACTTATACATTTACCTTCTAATGGATGTTTCCTTTCAACTATTATCCCCGTTTTGGGGTCTACTCCCCCTAAGAATGCTATTGGCTCCATAGATACTAGTGCTTCCCCCTCCACCTTTCCAGCCTT
>JAWBOZ010000095.1:0-4136 GCA_038825625.1 Methanomethylicia archaeon
AAAATATCAAATGTTATCAATTTTTTTTGGGAAGAGCAACGAATCTATTTTGAATTATAGATAAACATGATGGTATGTGGTATGGCAAAAAGGATAGAGTAGATTATGTATGTGAAAGAAATAGACTAGGAAGAGAATTGAATTATAAATATGCTACTATTGAATCTATGGAAGAAATCAAAAGATTTACATTTATCATGCTACCTGTAAATCAGTTTATCAACAATGAAATGCTCTTCACTACTTTGATATTTCAAGCGAGGAGATGAGTCTGAATTAAATTATTGCTTGTAGGTAGAGGATTTTTCAATGTTGATGCATACGTACTTTTGAAAGAATAAATGTGCCATTTTTGAATCTTGCAATACGAAACTCTGTGGTCCAGAAATTTAAGTTTAAAACAGAACAATTAGCAAGGCGAATCCATAATAAGAGAAATAGATTTTATATTACCAGATATACTATGAAGGATAGTAGCATAAGGATGTTTGTCAAATTTAATTAGGTGTTTTATTTTACACCAAACAAAAATTCTGCAAAACTTGAAGATTGTTTCATATTTGCCATCAATCAAACGGTTACTATGGACAATGTGAGTAATTTAGCCAATCTATATAGGATGAGATGTGGAATAGAAACCAGATGCAAAGAAAAGAAAGAAGTTAGAGGTAAAACATGATCTACACAATACTCACCATGCCTTCTATTTCACGTATTTTCAGTTCTCTTATATAATCTTTGTTGGCTTATTAATTTCATATATAGGGGGCAAGAAGCTAGAAATAGAATGGCTTTACATTGTTAATTTATCTAGATTGAGATCAATCCTGTCAAAAATTTTTTAGGAAGTTGCACTCTGAAAATTTTTTTTTGCAACGATACTTTTATTAACACTACAGCCTAAACTTTTAGGTAAAAGCAATTTTCCGAACTGTTTCTAGAGAAAGAAAACTCCTCCAATTATGGACATAATGCCCCATAAATTTCAAAAATTTCCGTTCTTTTTAACGCACTTTCATCATACGAACTGTTTAACAAATACATAAAAATATGGTATAGTCTTCTAGATTTCATTTTCTCTGTGAAAAATTAGTATGGAGAACAGCGTAAAAGTTTATGTGACTTTACCAACTTTCCAAAGTCCTATTTTATAGAAAGATTTTTTAAGTGTATATAAAATAAAGATACTATACATGCAAATATCAAAATTATCAAAAATATTTTTCGAACTTTCAAATGAATATAGAATGGAGATTTTAAATATTCTTCAAGATAAAACACTATCACTTAATGACATTTCTTTACAGTTAAATTTACCCAAATCTGAAATTTATCGAAATTTGAAAAGATTGGTTTTAATTGGTTTAATTTTTATGAATGGAAAAAATAGATATGAACTATCACCGATAGGCAAAGTATTTCTTCTTTATTTAAAAAATTTGAAATTCCTAGAAAAATATCATCAAATCTTTAAGTCTCATGATATTTCTCTGATACCAAAGGAATTCCAACTATTATTAGGTGATTTGGAAAATGTAGAAGTCATAGAGGGTACAATAGAGGGATTTAATTTAACAGTTGAAAGATTAAAAATGGCAAAATCCTTTGAAAATATAATGACAAAAGAAATTTTACTTCCATTTACAGAACATGTGAAAAAGCTCATTGAAAAAAATTTAAGAATAAGAATTTTGGCACCTAAATCAATTAAGAATGAATTCCACAATTATTTGGTAGGTATAAGTAATAAAAATATAAAAATAAAAATTGTTGATAGTGTAAATATTGTAATATTGGGTGATGAAAGTACGGCTGAATTTAATTTACCATTCTTAAATGGTGAAATAGATTATTCCATCACATTCTTTGCTAAAAATGATAAAGCTGTGGAATGGATTAATGGACTTTTTGATTATTATTGGGAAACTTTGCCGGGGGAGATAATTTTCTGAGTTTCACGTGCCATAAAAATGAAAGGTAATAAAGCCAAAAAGAATAATCCAGAAAAAACCATTGCATAAAGGAATGTGTTGTTTGGGGACATGGGTCCAAGAATGCCCATAAAGATCGGTATTATAAAACCCCCTATTTGCCCTAAGAACCAAAGGAATGATGTTGCAGATCCTGCGTTTTCAACTCCCGAAATTAATGTACCCCAATCTATTAGTACAGGAAAACTACCAAGCATAAAAAATCCTAAAAGAAATGTTATTATAAACATAGTAATAAGATCCATAATAAAAGGTATGAGGAAAAGTATTGGAATTGAAATGAAAAATGCCAAAATAATGAAAATTCTTCTTTTTCCATAGAATGTTACAAGAGTGGGAATTATAATACTACCTATCATACCACCTATAACAAATATTAGACCATCTATACCCATTTCTATATCACTTATTTTTAAATGTGATAATATTGGTTGTATCCATGTGAGTATTCCATTGAAAACACCCATTCCAACAAATGTTATTGATGATAATATTAACAAATCTCTAATTCTTAATATCTTTAAAAAAGATATTTTGTTCATTTCCATAATTTTTTCACTAAGTCCTAAAGGAATTAAAGAAAATATGAATAATATTAAAATTATTAATGAAATAATTGCAATTAAAAGCATCATTGTAAAATAGCCCAAATATTGATATAGTATTGAAGGTAGTAACATTCCTGCTCCAACGCCAAGAAATATTGCCAACGATCCTAAACCAATAATAAGAGGAACTTTTTCTTGAGGAAATTCAGTATTTGCAAGTTTAGAAACACTATTGTTAATGAATGGCTGTGCAAATGCAATACCTATTTGGCCTATAAGAAGTAATGTATAATCCATTTGTAAAATCCTAACAAAGGAAAATACTGTCATAACAACTGACGCTATAAGAAGACTCATTTTGTATCCCTTTTTGTCTATGAAAATACCTGTAGGAATAGATATAATTACATAAACAATTGGAAAAATAATTGCAAGTAATCCTACATAAAATTCACTTACATTATAAATCTTGGAAACAACATCTGAAATTGTTACAAAGTTGATCCAAAGAAATTGATTGAGCGCAACAAGTAATATATATGAGATGAATATTAACCATTTTAATTTATTTATTTTCATATTATATTATCCTGAATTGAAAATGAAAGTTCACCAAACTCTTTGCTTTGTGCTCTTATGTCAATTTTATGTTGACCAGGTGATAGATTTATTCCTGATATTTCTAAAATTATTGATGTTCCTACTATAAATTTTAAAGATTTTGTTTGCGAAATTTCTGAAGAATTTAATTTCTCTTTACCAACGTTCAAATATATGTTTTTTTCATTTAATTCTTTTCCATCAATTGCAATTTTAATAGGGGATACAATTGTTGCTTCTGCAAGTGTATTTTTAAGTTCAAATAAAAATCCATTGGCCGAATTTTTTAAACTACCTTTCACATACAGCTTTTTTAAAATAAATGATGGTACACCTACCATTTAAATCACCTCCTATTCTCCTACAATTTTTCTCAATTCTCTTATGGATTTCATCATATCTTCTATCGCTATTCTCACTTCTTCACTTTCTTCCTCTGCTTGTTCTAGTGTTTTTCCCTGCATAATGGCATCAATTATATATCTAAATGCTCTTGCCCCTGCAGCAGGACCTTTAGAATGCCCATGAATAGCGCCTCCAGCAGCAATAATTACGTCCTTTCCAAAATCCTCAATAATATCTGGTACCATTGGGTGTGCAATACCACCACTTGGTGCAGGGAAAGTTGGTTTTAGGTTATAAAATATATCTGTAAGTACTCTACCAGTTTTAATTGCCTTTTCCCTTAAATAGAATGCTTTGCCATAGGGCGCGGGAAAAATCATAATATCCGCACCTGAAAGTCTTGTAAGTTTACCAAGAATTATTGGAGAACTTATTCCATAATCAGGAGCTTGATACATAGTTCCTGCAAAATCCATATGAGCTAAGATAGGCACTTTTATAGATGGATCCTCAGCCAGTTGCTGTAGTGCAGGAAAACCAGCTGTAAATACATTCACCATCAAAGCATTTACACCCAAATCAATAGCTTTTTCAGCGTTTTCTATAATTTTTGGATATTTGTCAGTAATATTAACGGTATAAAGTGTTTTTT
>JAWBOZ010000096.1:0-4076 GCA_038825625.1 Methanomethylicia archaeon
ATGTTCCACACATGGAATCCAAAATAAGGATTAAATGGTCTAGGAATGGTGTTTCCTATGGTAGAATACTACCATACTATAGTGCCATGGGAGTTAAGGAAACCATGAACTTCTTAAGAAACCTCTATCCACAATACATAGTTTATGATGATTTCAGATCCATTGAATTGGTGGAAGTCCCAAGAAATATGGTGAAAAGACATTATAAACCTGAAGAGAGGGTTAAGGAAATATTGGGTTCACCAAGGGATTCGGTGGAGGAATTGGCTAGAGAACTCATACTTAAGATTTCAAGTGAAGCTAAAATAGATTTAGATTTCATGGGGATAACTGGCTCAATACTTTTAGGAATACATAACCCAACATATTCAGATATAGATCTAATTGTTTATGGATTCTCAAATGCAGTTAAAGTTCGAGAAACCTTAAAGAAACTGTATGATGAGGATTCAGATTTCTCCCTCCCAAAGGGTAAAATTCTTGAGGATTGGGCGAATGATATAATTAAAATCCATCCATTAACGTTTAAAGAAGCCTTATTATTGTATAGTAGGTATAAATGGAATAGAGCTTTATATAGGGGTAGGCAATTCTCTGTTCATCCAGTGAAGTTGGAGAACGAGTTCTCTGAGGTATGGGAGGAGAATGTTTGTAAACCTATTGGTATGATAACTGTTAAAGCGAGGGTTGCTGACTCCACTGACTCCATATTTATACCAGCCGCATACATGGTTGAAGACGTCAAGGTTATTGAGGGGGTTAAGCCAAGTAAACCCATAGTGAAGGTTTTGAGCTATGAAGGTTTATACATGGACTTGGCTGATGCAGGTGAGGAAATTGTTGTGCGGGGGAAATTGGAGGAAGTTAGGAATTTGAAGAGTGGTGAAGAGTATTGTCAAATAGTTGTGGGAACCTTTGAAGCTGTTGGGGAGGATTATCTAAAACCTATAAAGTGGTTTAAAAATTTATGATCCTAATTTCTTAAGGTCTTCCATAGTATTTATATTAAAGAATTCCCTTTCAGGGTTTGATGAAACATCATATACATCCACATACCTGGTCTTTAACACTCTAAATATTGATTGAACCCTACGCTCACCAAGATTAATTATCATGGCTAAAGCTTTTATCAATGGTCTCCTAAGATACATTGATATGAGTGGTTCAAGAAATCCATTAGGCCATCTCGGCACCACAGCTTCACATCCCCCATCAAGATAATTCTCCATCTTCACGAATATCTTAGGGTTGATGAAGGGTGTGTCTGAAGGTGAAATGGCTATCTTCTCATACTTAGAGCTTAGAGCTCCAGCATATATTGCTGCCAGTGGGCCATCAATTATTGGTGTATCGAAAACATATCTAATGCCAAACTTTCTCGTGAGTGGATTTATTTCCATCTCCAAAATTTCCCTCTGTTTCTCGTCATGTACAACTATTAATGTTTCATTGAATTCCTCTGCAAGATTCTCCAACACCATCTCCATAATTGTTTTTCCACATATTTTTAGGAGTGGTTTATATATCCCTATCCTCTCCCCAGCTCCACCAGCTAAGATAATTAAACAAGCATCCAAAGATTTTCCTCCATTAATTAGGTTTAAAATAAATTTAATTTAGATTTTTGATGGTGTAGGCCTTATTCAAAAATGTTTTATTGGGTTTTTCTGAAGTGTGATATTACTTCCGATGCCATTAATTCTAGAGCCAGTTTCCTATCCTTCCCTATGGGTGAGCCGAACACTATTTGTGTAACACCCATCTTCACAAGTTTATCCAGTTTTTCAACACATTCTGATGGTGTTCCAGCTATTGAGAATGCATCTATCATATCGTCAGATACTGTTGAAGATGCATCTTTAAATTTCCCTTTATCTAGGTAATCCCTTATAACATTAACCTTCTCCACATCAATTCCATGCCTCTTCAAAACTTCCTCTCCTGCACCTGCAACTATGAATGCCACCACAGGCCTCACCGATCTCCTAGCCACACCACTATCCCTATCTATTGAGAAGCTTGTGCATGCAACCACATCAATTTTACCAAATCTATCTCCAGCAGCCTTCTTAATGATCTTCATAGCATAATCATAATCCTTTGGATGTGAAGCATTTATCAATATCCCATCACCTAGAGATGAAGCTAAAGAAAGCATCATGGGTCCTTGAGCACCTATATATATTTGTATTTCATGGGCTGGTCTATATGTTAATGCCGCACCTCTACTTTTAATCAATTTACCATCAAAACTCACAACCTCACCCTTAAGGAGGCGTCTAATAACTTCTACACTCTCCCTCACAGCCAACAATGGCTTCTCCCATTCAATGGCCATCTTATCCAATGTCGCTTTATCACCAGCACCAATACCTAGAATTGCTCTACCACCAGAAACCTCATCCACGGAGGCTATGGCTGAAGCAGTCCACAGTGGATTAGCCACATATGGATTCACCACACCAGTTCCAAGCATAACCCTCTTAGTATTCAAAGCTATTGCAGTCAATGTTACATAAACATTCCTATTATTATAATGGTCTGTCACCCATATCACATCGAAGCCAAGGTTATCAGCATACTTAGATATCTCAACTATATCTGATACTGGTGTTACTGGAAGCAATTCTAAACCAAATCTTAAACCAACCATATAAATATCACCCTATATCATGTTTGGAGGCATACTGTTTAAAAACTTTTACTAAAATAAATTTGAATTACAAAAGCATCCACAACCATCAATTCACTTATAATGGGTTTGAAGCTACAACTATAACAATACCCTTAGCAGCCTATATACTATACAGCCAAAGAATACTTCTACCACCAGTATTAGAGGCTATAATAATGCCCTGAGCACAATAATAGTTGCAATAAATAGTGCCACACTCAAAAGGTATGAGCCGAAAACCATGATACTCATGGAGAAATTTATAGATCCCGTATGTGGAATGGAAGTGGATCCAAGTCAAGCATATGGAAGAGTGAAGTATGGGAAGCATGTGATCTACTTCTGCTCAAAGGTGTGTCAAGAAAAGTTCATGAAAAACCTGGACAAATACATATCAAAAATAAGCACTAAATAACTTCACTTTATCATGGTTAATTGATTTAATGTTCCTAGGAATGTTCCATCCAATAAGTATATTTCAGCTTCATCCAATCTTACACCTCCAGATCTAAGTATTGGTCCCATAAAATCCTTTAATGCCTCATCCCTAAATATCGATATCCTATTCACAGATCTTCCTCCAAGGAAATCATTGAATGATGGCATTATAATTAGGTTCTCAACCCTAGGCTTAATTGAAAACTCATCCATCAACACTCTATCAACATCCTCATCACCTTTAAACCTAACCCTATACCTCCTAAGCATAGCTTTAGCCAAGGTCCCACTATTACATGGAGCTTTAACCCAAACTTGACTCATAACTTTAAACCCCATGTGATCTCTGAAAGTTATTATTGGGTGTACATGCCCTATGATCAACGTTTTACAGTTAAGCATGCTTATACCTGGCCATGCATGTCCATGAAACAATCCAATATCACCAACAATTACACCTTGCTGTGGCTCCAAAATTACTCCATGTGGTAAAAGTATGCTTACATCACCATCATGATTTCCAGGAATAACCCTAACACCTCTAACCAATCCCTTTAACCCCTCAAGGAATACTGGAACCTCACGCCACTCTTCAAAACCTATCTTCTCCACAGTATGCTTCAAATCCCCAAGAATTATCAGGTTGTCAGGCTTCTCTAAAAGTATTATCTCCTCAAGCCTTTTAAGCAGTTTACCTGTTTGTGACGGTATATATATGCCATCCTCAGCCAGAGAAGCCTCCCAACCCAAATGCACATCTGCAATAACCATTATCCTCTCAGAATCCTCAATCATTAACGCTGCATATGGACTTACAGGTCTCAACAAAACTTAAACACCAAATAAATGTTCAATGATAAATAACCTAAACAAACAATTATCTCTTACTCCAAACCTTGAATCTTAACACCCATATATCCATGTGGAATTATACTTGTGGCAAGCATAACCTCATTTATGTCCT
>JAWBOZ010000097.1:0-4073 GCA_038825625.1 Methanomethylicia archaeon
CAAAGCTGAAACCGTGGACAATATATATTCAAAATGAACTCTAACAAGATTTAAGACTTCCAATTCACGCTTTCTACCAAACCAAATAGCAGGATAAGTTGGTTTAAAATCCAAAGGATCCACCACTCAAAATAAAATGAATAAAAATTAATATAAGTATTTCCATTAAGGATGAAAGATTTTTAAACAATTATCGTTGATAGTAAGTGAAGAGATATTGAATCTTGAGGCGGGCATGTTGATTGATACAGTAATTATACTATTGATTATTGGGTTAGCACTATCATTCCTGCTCTCAATAAGTCTTGGTGCAAATGATGCAGCAACACCAACAGATTGTGCAGTGGGAGCGGGAGTTATATCCATTAAAAAGGCTTTACTCCTATTCGCAGTATTCACATTGATAGGAGCAACTATGCAAGGATTCATGGTTATAAAAACTATAGGAAAAGGGATGGTTAATGAAATAGAAATTGTAGGGGCAATATCAATATCAATATCAACATCTATATGGGTGTTATACTGTTCATATAAGGGATTGGATGTTTCTGTAACTCATAGCACTATTGGAAGTGTAGCTGGATATGGCTTAACAGCATATGGACTTTCAGGATTAAATTATGATGTAGTTAAAAATGTAATTATAAGCTGGGTAACATCACCAATATGTGCAATAGCATTATCATATATTTTATATAAATTAGCTATGAGAATCCTCATGAATAAGCCATGGACATATAGATTGGAAAAAGTGATATCATATATATTGATATTCTCATTATGTTTCTCAGCATACTCCTTTGGAGCAAATGATGTTGGAAATGCTACAGGAGCATATGTAACAGTAGCTATGAAGGTTGGTAGAATGCCAGATTACAATACAATGATGTTCTTATCAATTTTAGGGGCTGTGGGAATAGCCATTGGAGGACTTTTCTTTGGGAAGAATGTTATAAATACAGTAGCATTTAAAATAACTAAAATAGACATGGTTATGGGGATGATAGCTGAAATAAGCAACGCTTTAATAGTATACTTATTCACAACAATACCATACATGATATTTGGATTTGGAATGCCAATATCCACATCAATAGCAAGTAATTCATCAATAATAGGAGTTGGATTAGCTAAAGATTATAAAGCAGTAAATTATAAAACTGTTTTAAAACTAGTTGTAGGGTGGATATCAACCCTACCAATGACAATGTTGATAACCGCGATAATATACACAACTTTAAAAATTATCATTGGAGGATCTTTAATATGAGGAAGATAATAATCCTTGGACCTCCAGGATCAGGAAAGGGAACTCAAGCAAAATTAATTTCTGAAAAATACAAAATACCTCACATATCAACTGGGGATATATTGAGGGAAAATATTTCTAAAAAGACTAAACTTGGAAGTATAGTTAAGGGATATATAGAGAGTGGTCAACTTGTCCCAGATGAAATAATTATTGAGGTAACAATAAATAAGGTTATTGAAGCAATAAACTTCAATGAAGGATATATATTAGATGGGTATCCAAGAACCATCATTCAAGCAGAAGCATTGGAAAAGCCAATTATAAAGCCAGATGTAGTGATAGATATAAAACTCAGCGAAGATGAATGTGTTAGAAGATTAACGAATAGAAGGTATTGCCCAAAATGTGGAGAGATATACAATGTAATACTTAAACCTCCAAGAGAAGATGAAATATGCGATAATTGTGGTTCAAACCTTTTACAGAGAGATGATGATAAAGAGGATGTTATAAGGAAGAGGTTTAAAGAATATTATGAGAAAACAAAACCAGTAATAGATTATTATAGGAAGATTGGAAGATTAGTTGAAGTTGACGGTGGAGGAAACGTAGAGGAGGTTAATGAAAGGATAATGGAAATATTAAGGTGCCCTTAATATTCTAAGAACATCATCAATATTAGTTGAAACTTCAATTGGCTTCTCAACAACACTTAGAGTTGTTAAAATATCCTTTAAACCAAGACCGGATACTACACACACAATTAATTCGTTAGCATCGATTACTCCAGACTCCTTTA
The DNA here is from genome assembly GCA_038825625.1 of Methanomethylicia archaeon. Classification (GTDB taxonomy): domain Archaea; phylum Thermoproteota; class Methanomethylicia; order Culexarchaeales; family Culexarchaeaceae; genus JAWBOZ01. Next base: position 2,052 of record JAWBOZ010000097.1, read on the forward strand.
ACTTCTTAACTAAAGCTAGGGGGGCTACTGCAGCAGGCTCAGCATATATACCTTCAAATTTAGCCATCATCTTATAAGCTTCTAAAATTTCATCATCAGATACAGCTTCAATAATGCCGTTACAATCTTTTAAAGCTCTATAAAGTAGAGGCCAACCAGCAGGATTTCCAACAGCAATGGCACTAGCAATAGTTTTAGGTTCTCTAACAATTTCAATGACCTCACTACCATTCTTAAAAGCTTTAACCATAGGTGCACAACCTTCAGCTTGAACACATGCAATTCTAGGTACACTATTAATCCAATCAAAATCAACTAATTCTTTAAATCCTTTAAAAGCACCTATAGCGGCTGTTCCAACACCAACAGACTGAACATACCAATCTGGAGCCATCCACCCAAGCTGTTCACAAATTTCATATGCAAGAGTTTTCTTACCTTCATGCCTAATAGGATTAATAACTCCACCATTGTATATCCACCCAAGTTTTTCAGCAACAACCCTAGCAATCCTACCAGCATCATCAAAAGTTCCATCAACAAGGAAAACTTTACTACCATAAATCATTATTGAAGCTATCTTCTCCCTTGAAGCATACTTAGGAGCAAAAACTATACTTCCAATACCAGCCAAAGCACAATACGCAGCTTGAGATATGCCGGCATTTCCAGTAGAAAAGCCAACCATGCCAGAAGCCTTTAATTCGATAGCTCTACTCACAGCTGCAGAAGAACCCCTATCCTTAAATGATCCCGTAGGATTGAGGAATTCAAGTTTGAAATATAGATTCTTTAAACCAAGCATAGACCCTAAACGTCTACTTCTAATAAGTGGAGTCCAACCTTCACCTAAACTTACAATACAAGAATAATTTTCAATTGGAATAAACTCTCTATAACGCCACATATTAAAATCTCTAATGGAAACTTTAGCTTTACTAGCAATAGACTTTATATAATCATAATTCAATTGAAATTCAAGTATGGAATTACATTTAGGGCAGAAATTAATGTTGGAATAAGCATCAAATTCCAAACCACAATTAACACATCTCAATGAAGAAACATTATGGGGCATAAATCACCATAGAATATATGTTTCAAGCAATTTAAAAACGTTTAAAAATAGATTGTTGTATACTGTGGTTAAGGTGAATATTTTGGTTTATAGTGGAGCATATAAACTTTATGAAAGAGCGAAAAAGGTTATGCCTGCAGGGGTAAGTTATGCTATAAGACATTTTGAACCATACCCAATATATGTTAAGAGTGCAAAGGGATGTAGAATCTATGATGTTGAAGGAAATGAATATGTAGATTATTGGATGGGCCATGGAGCATTAATCCTTGGACACAATCATCCAACAATGATCAAAGCACTTAGGGGTGCAATAGAGATTGGAACACACTTTGGATTGCCACATGAATATGAAGTGGAATATTCTGAACAAGTTGTAAAAATGATTCCAAGTGCAGAAATGATTAGATTTACAAATAGTGGAACTGAAGCAAACATGTACGCCATAAGATTGGCAAGAGCATATACGAAAAGGGTTAAGATAGGTAAAATGGAGGGAGGATGGCATGGAGGATACGATGCACTACACGTAGCAGTAAACTATCCATTCGAAAAACCTGAATCGGCAGGATTAACAAAGGGAGCAACAAAAGACACTTTACCATTACCCTTCAACGATCTTGAAACAATAAGTAAAGCTGTGAAAAGGAATGAATTGGCATGCATAATAGTTGAACCAATACTTGGTGCTGGAGGATGCATACCACCAGAAGATGGATTCTTAAAGGGATTAAGAGAACTATGTGATGAACATAATATATTACTAATATTTGATGAAGTTATAACGGGATTTAGATTATCACCTGGAGGAGCGCAACAATACTATGGCGTATACCCAGATATAACAGTGTTAGGGAAAGCTGTTGGTGGAGGAGGATTAAGCGTTGGAGCAATATGTGGTAAGAGAGACGTCATGGAGTTAATGGATCATACAAAGTATAAAG
>JAWBOZ010000098.1:0-4069 GCA_038825625.1 Methanomethylicia archaeon
CCAATACCCCTCTAGCAAAGACTTCAGTGGTGTTTGGGGGGACAGTGCATTCTATACATACACCATCACCCCTCTTCAAACCCCTACCAATAGCTCTCAAAGCCTCCTCAAGGAATCTTCCATTAAATACGCCACCTACAACACCTGTGGGGACAGCGACAAATTTGACTGTACAGATCTTGGAAGCTTCAACAAGATCTGTGGTGGCTCTAAATCTCCCAGCCTTAACGAAATCTTCCACAGTTTCAGGTATTATTGGCTCATCCAATATTGGTGAAATGCCCATATTTATCTTATCCACAACATTTCCATTAACATCCACACCCAAAACTTTTTGGCCAGCTCTAAGCCAAGCCACAGCCAATGGAAGGCCAACCCTACCCAAACCATAAACAGCAATCCTAACCTCACCCCTACTCAATTTATCTTCAATCTCAGCACTAGATAAACCAAATAACATGAGTAACAACCAAGATAAATTAATTGTAAAATACATATAAGTGTTGATTATTTTTGGAATTTACTCTTCCTCAAAAACTGTTTTTCAAATATCTCCCTAATATGCTGAATAGTGTCGGCATCCATGGGAGCCTTATCCTCAACAATCCTATTGATCCTAGCAAATCTGAGAGCCATACCACAATCATACTTTGGACTCTCCTGAATCTCATTATACAAGACTTCCACAACTATTTTAGGTATGACAGTAACCCTCCTACCATCCTCACTAATAATGATCTCCCTAAGCCTTTGAGTCATATAATCCAATTCATCATCAGTCAAACCCTTAAAGGTTTTACCAACAATATGAAAAGTATTGGTTTCAGCATCTCTAGCAGCAAGATAGTAATCTGAAAGCCATCTACGTCTACGACCATAACCATACTCAGCGGCAACAATAACCAGATCCAAAGGCTCCAAGGTTGGTTTAACCTTAAGCCAAAACTTCCCCCTACTTCCAGGAATGTATGGGCTTTTAATGTTCTTAACCATTAAACCTTCATGGCCATCACTTATAGCCCTACCTAAAAATGCTTCAGCCTCAGAAAGGCTATCCGTAACCAGCTGATCAGCCAACGATAAACCGCCACATATTTCAGATAGAATCCTCCTACGCTCAAAATATGGTTTATCAATCAATGAAAAACCATTCAAATAAATAACGTCAAACAAATATAGTTTTAAACTGAACCCCCCTTTCACATCATAGTCATATTTACGTTTAAACCTCCTCATCAAATATTGAAAGGGCATGGGTTTACCATCATTCCCAACGGCCAAAACCTCACCATCCAATATAACTTCATCAACATGTATATTCATCAAAACAAGATTAACAATTTCAGGCAAACCATCAGTAACATCAGTTAAACGCCTACTATAAATCCTAACTTTACCACCAAGCTTATGTATTTGAACTCTAGCACCATCAAACTTATATTCAAAAGCTGCTTCACCACCCATCTCGCTAAAAGCCTCCTCCAATGTTCCAACATCCTTTGCAAGCATAGGCTTAAACGGTCTAAAAGGTTTAAACCCAAGTTTAGAAACACCATCCAAACCAAACCTTTTAGCGGTTTCAGCAATAACCTCAATATCGCCAACCATAATTAAAGCTCTATCCAAAACATCCATGGGTATATTGAATGCCTCGGAAATAGCCTCCTTCATCAACCCCTCACTAAAACCAGTCCTCATCTCACCAATCAAGATCCTAACAATATACTTGACCTCAACAGGTTTTGCAATACTGAATAGTGTTTCAAGAATCCTAATCTTACTCTCAATGGATCCTGGACCGGAAGATCTGGCAATATCTTCAAAGAATCTCCTAACCTCAAGTATGGTTAAAGGCTTAGAGAATAATGTGGCTTGCTTCAAAATTCCACTGGATTCAATAAATATCTTAACTGCTGAACCAATATCGCCAGTCCTCTTAAAGGCATCTTCAAAGATTTTCCAATCACCATGAACAATCCTCTTTAAAACCTTCATCGTAATACTCCAACTAACATTCAGATCCAAACCACTACTTAATGGGAAGGCCCTACTCAAAATCATGGAGACTGCGGGGGAAACCTCATTTCCATCTAGACTTTTAAGGAAGGCTGCAACTTCATCAACCATTAAATTCCTCCTACTCATAGCCTCCAACCTCTCACAAAGCTCCACTAAAGAGAGAAATTTTGTGGACATAAACAACGCCTACAATCTAATTCCATCCACCATACCTTTCATAAAGCTCCCTCCTACGAGCTTCAAGCATATCAATACTTCTACCACAAAATTCAGCTGCAGTAATAACTCTACAATTAAATTCTCCAGCAGCATCATAAACCTTCGATAAATGCTCCAAATATTTTAGATCCCTCAGTAAATGGTGATCTAAAACCATAGCCTCAACACAATTTAAACTCATGATCCTAATGATGTTTTCAACGGATAAATCCAGACTTCTACGGGAATATCTGTATCCAAGCATATATGTCATAGGTCCATCAATAAACAATATATGCGGCTTCTCCTTCAAGATAAATTCCAATTGAGAATCAATTGAAGGCCCCTCAACATCAGAAGTGTATAGGAATGTTTCCCCACCAGACCTCACAGAAACCTCAACAACATAACCGAGCCTAGGATTGGTTCCATGATAAACAGCCTTTGAAAAACTTATAACAGTATTATTAAACCTATAACTATTACCATCAGCAATCTCAACCTTAATGGGTAAACCCTTAATCTTATCTAAGAAGAAGGCTGCACGCCTCCTCTGACTGAAATTTATATTCTGCTCAGGATGCTTAATAAAAACGATCTTACCATCATAAATCTCAGGATTGTCAGGATCATGATGATCATAATGATAATGTGTAACCACCAATACATCTGAATCCATGGAGTAATCTTTAATATCCCCCCAAGTTTCATCCATACGTTCCATCTCCATGGGATGAGGCTCCAAACCATATCTCAATGGTGCAAGGGAAACCCCTGGATCAATAACCATTTTAACATCATCAGTTTCAACATATGTAGCCATGGATCTAACTCCAAAACTATCAAAAGCCAATGGAACAATCTTCCTAATCAAATATCGTCACCATAAATGGGGATAACCAATTAAATGCCAAGCCTCCCCCTCAAAACCCTTCTATGCATAATACTCTTCTCAATATGCTTCCTCAAACCAATATCCCTCCTATGCCATAAAAACCCTTTAGGATTGGATCTAGATTCCACATAATCTGCAAGTTCATGAGCCCTTATAGAGGCTTCATCAATATTCAGCCCAAAAGCGATGGCGGCAACACTCCTAGAACCCCTAACATAAACATTACCATCAGACCCAACCTCAACATCCCCTGGGATGAGAACATTCCCACTTAAGATGGGTTTGAAAAGTTCAGGTAAATCCAGTGTTATATTTCTGGAGATATTTGATCTACCACCATAAGTTGGAGGGACAACATAAACTAGAACAACAGCCTTCAAATCAAATTCAATCCTCTCAGGGTTACCTTCAACTAGGTGGAGGTAGAGGTCTATTAAATCATTCTTCATGCATAGTAGTGGTGGAATGTCTTCAGGATCTCCAGGCCTACCAATATTACCCTCAAAAACTTTATGTGGATGAGCCATAGCCAAATAATACATGCAAGGCTTCATACCTGAAACATCAAGGTCATTCTCATAAGCCCATCTCTTCACATTCCTAACAGTTCTACGAGCCAGATCAATTCCAGCTTCAAAATCCTCATCAAACATGAAGGGAAGTTTAAAGTTTGAATCCATATAGCATCCCATACCACCAGTATTTGGGCCGAGATCATCTTCAAAAGCCCTCTTATAATCCCTAACTTCTGGATACCGTAGATAGCTTAAATGATCTATATTACCATCAAACCATATTTGACAGCTGGATTCCTCCACCTCCTCCCTACGCTCAATTATGAATGGCATATTAAAACCTGAAATATAATTTAACAATAATTCCTCCACGGTATGGAAGTGTTCTCCACCAACAGCAACACCCTTACCAGCAGCTGGAACATCAGGCTTAAAAACAACT
>JAWBOZ010000099.1:0-4066 GCA_038825625.1 Methanomethylicia archaeon
TGGATTATCAACAGAAATTATAGAATTAAGAAGTGAAAATTCCATTGTAAATATAAATGATCAAAGGATTGAGAGAAGCATTTTAGAGAATATAGTTGATGACGCAATATATATTCTTGAAAATAATTCTTTAAGGAAAATAGCTGTTTATGCTAATGGAAAATACTATAAACTTAAATATGTGGCAGAAAATAGTGCACCAACACTGGAAATAAATGGGATACATATGCATAGAATTGTTGGTATAACCCCTTGGGAAGATTCTTTAATGAAGGTAAAAGCTGCAAGAATCGGTTATGGAATGAAAGTCCTCGATATATGTACTGGTTTAGGGTATACTGCCATAGCATCAATAAGGATGGGTGCAAGCATGGTGTTAAGTATAGAGAAGGATATCAATGTACTTGAGATCGCAAAAATAAATCCTTGGTCCAAATGGTTGGAAGATGAAAAGTTAAAGATAGTTATAGGGGATGCAAGTAAAGTTATACGGGATATTGAAAGTGAAAGTTTTGATAGAGTTATACATGATCCACCGAGATTTTCATTAGCTGGAGAATTATATGGCATAAATTTCTATAAGGATATCTATAGAATTTTGAGGAGAGAAGGCATTCTATATCACTATACTGGTCAACCTGGAATTAAACGTAGGAAGAATATTGTTAAAGGAGTATCGAAAAGACTTATTGATGCTGGATTTAATGTAAAGATTAGGAAAGATCTTCTTGGAATATTAGCATATAAGGATTAAAGTTTTCTAGCAACATTATCAACGATCCACTTCACATACCTACTTAATATTGAGGGTATATATGAGGTATCCACACTCATAAATCCCCTTACAATAAGTGACACGGCCTCCTCCCCACTGAACCCCCTAGCCATTAGATAATATATTTCATCTTCAGATATTTTGCCAATAGCTGCTTCATGAGAAAGTGATGCATCCATAACTTTAGCATCCAATTGTGGTATAGCCTGTATAACAGCTTTAGGAGATAATATTATCCCCCTACACTCTAAATGTCCCTTAACACCAAGACCTTCACCAACGATTAATCCTCTGGAAACAACTCTCGCTTCATCCTTCGCAATACTCTTAGAAACAATTTCAGCTCTAGAATTCTCACCCTCAAGATATACTGCTCCACCAATATCAAAATAACCGTTAGATGATGCAGAAACCACGGAGAAAAGATTAGCTTTAGAATTTTTACCATTCAAATGAACTATAGGCATACTTTGCAAGGTATTTACAGGATTAATATTGATATATATGTAGTTGAAGGAAGCATCATCCTCCACCATGACTCCAGTTCTAGGTCTAACATCCACACCCTCACTCCAAGAATGAGCCATAATATAGTTAAGTTTGCCGCCACTCTTAATATAAAACTCAGATACCCCAATATGTAATCCTTCATCAATCATCGGAGAAGCACAACCAGTTATAACATTAAGTTCAGCATTTTCTTCAACAATAATAATATTATGAACATTCTGAGAATAACCCTTAGTTTTAAGATATAAACATGTTTGAACAGGCAATTCAATTTTAACGCCACTCTTAACTCTAATAAAGAATCCACCACTACTCTTAAGCTCCGAAAGTGCTGTAAATCTATCCATATCTACATCAAGAGCTCTCCAATAATAATCTAAGAGCCAATCATAAGCCTCCAAAGCCTTTGAAATAGACATAACCTCAACATCACCAGATGATGAAGACTCCCATAATATTGATGAATCCACCTGCAAATAATTTCCAGACCTACCACCACCAGTAAGATTAACACCAATCATAGGAGCCTTAACTTCTAAATCTTTGGTTATATTGCTAAGAGGTGTTGATGTAAAATTAAATTTAGACAAATCTAAGTCGGGACCTATACTTGGAGGTTTATCAATAGATTTTATGGCTTTAGCTTTAATAGCCTCTAACCTTTCACCCTTTCCCTTAGACATTTAGCACACCTCTCAAAACCATGCTCCCTAATTTGGGTTATCAATTCGTCAGGCCTACCAGAACATGCAATAACACCATCCAATAAAACATGAGCACGATCAGCCCTAACATAATTTAAAATATAACCCAAATGTGTAATGACAAGTGCAGACCTCCTCCTCATACTAGGCTTAAGAGTTGATCCACAAAAATCATTAATAGCATTAGCAATTAAACTAAGATTCTCCACATCCACACCAGAATCAGGCTCATCAAATATAGCTAAATCAGGAGATTGAATCAAAACCTGTAAAACCTCACACCTCTTCAACTCCCCGCCAGAAAAACCAACATTAAGCTCACGATCAAGAAAATCCAACATATTCAATTTTTCAGCTAAATCATTAACAATAGATTCACCCTTAAATCTCAATGAAATTTCCCTTAAAAGTTCACCAAGCTTCACACCCTTAATTTTAGGCGGCATTTGAAAAGCTATACCAATACCCATCTTAACCCTATCCTGAATAGGCATACCAATAATATCAACACCCTTAAACCTTATACCACCCTTAACAACCTTAAATCTAGGATCCCCAATTATGGTACTTATAAGCGTAGTCTTACCGGAACCATTAGGTCCAAGAAGAACATGAACTTCTGCAGGATTTATTCTAAGGTTAACACCCTTTAAAATAAGTTTACCACCAACTTCAACATGTAAATCTTCAATCTCCAACATATAATCCATAAGTAATTATCCTAGACTATAAATGTTTCTCGAAATGATTATTGTAAAATTAATCAAGTAATATATTAAAAATGGGTCCTCTAAACCTACCCTTTCCAACATAGGTCAAAATAATAAATCTTGATCCAACAGATAATGTTAGTTATGAGCCTTTCCAACATACTAATTGGGATTCACTATAAACTTCTAATAGAACTTATGAAAGCTTTAGCTATATATGCGATTAATCAGCATTGGAATGCATATCTAATTTATGTAATCATCTTCGGCACAGTAACCCTACGGTTTGTTTTATTATTTTCAAATTTCTAAACAAAATTTCACATTAATAATTGTAATATAGTAATTTATATTTAGTTAAAAGATGTAAGCATTAAGGATATTTTATGATTATTTTCTATCAAATTTTAGTGGAGAAATATAATTGCCATATTTCCCCTTAGCCTTCTCCAACCTATCCCTCTCATCTCTAAGTATTTGGAATAATAGGCTTGGCGTATCTGGTATACTCTCATAAACTTTCCATATTCTCTCTATTTTAGCTAGATGCTGTGGTACTCTAACAGTAAACTCTTTCTCATACAATTCTAATGGATATTCTTTATCTAGAACCTTATTGAAAAGTTTCACTAAGTCTTCGTATATTGGTATTCTCCCAGTGGGTAATTCGATAAACCCGATATCATCATGCACCCTTAACTCCATCCATTTCAACCAAACCTTCTTATCCACCTTCTCTGCAAGATATCTGCCATTTTCATCTCTAAGGAAGTAATTGACTCCAAAGACTTTTGGTTTAACTTTAAGTTTTTCTGCGAATTTAAAGTGTAGTTCAGTGAATTTACCGATGGAAATAGATATGAAGTCAAGTATTGCATATGGATTGAATTCTCTTTCACCAGCTCTACCGAGAACTGCAGTTGTCCTCTCGGATTCTAATGCTGCACCCTTCATAACTATACCATGCTCCCAACTAAACCCTTCCTCCACTGGAACCCATGTATCTGAATCTCTGCCACCAAATATCATTCCACCCACGGGTACGCCATCAGGATCCTCTATCCTTGAATCTAAATTTTTAAGGTACTTTATGTGTGTTGTGAATCTAGCATTTGTGTGTGATGGAGGTATAAGGTTTCCAGACTTATCCCTCTTAGTTGGCCACCATACACCAGCATAATTTAATCCACCCTTTGGTTCACCAAGTTTTCCATTCCACCAAACTTCACCATTACCCATAAGTAATATATTTGAGAATATAACTTCAGTTTCAGGGGATGTTAAAATTTCATACATTTCAGGGTCGTCAATGGGGTTAACACCATCAATAATACCAAACATTCCAACCTCAGGATTTATTGCCCTTG
>JAWBOZ010000100.1:0-4031 GCA_038825625.1 Methanomethylicia archaeon
GACTCCATAAATTAGGTCTATATACAATTGTTTAGCTCTTTCCACAGCTTCTTTATCCATGTTTACTGCTATGAATATTAATTTCTCAGGCTCTTTTCCAATAATCTTCTTCACAATATCAGTTTTCTCTTTAAACCATTCTACATCTTCAATTTCACCATGAGATTTTATCTCCATGAAGTAAACTTTCTCATCATGCACATATACATCCAACTCCAATTTAGCCCCCTCCTATAATATCTACCATCAACATCCACATACACGAACTTCTCAATCTTTTCAGGTTTAATACCCCTCTCCTCAAGGTCATATCTATATATCTCTAGAACAGTCTTCTCCAAATCTAAACTCCATTTCCTCCCCATAGATTCAATGACCACCTTCAATGATAAAACTTCTCTCCACAATCTATCTTGACCTTCCCTTAGATTTTTGACTTCTTTTAACAGCTTGTTCTGAGTCTCCCCTGGTCTTCTTCAAGTCCATCTAATTGCAAAGAGTTCCACCACAAATACTCAAATAAATAGTTATATACAATTATATAAATACATAATGAGTAAATCTCTGAGTAAATCTCTCAAATTAATTTTCCAGATATAGTTAAGCTATATAACACTTACCTTTAATCATGCATTTCTACTTAAATGATCACCTTCCTCAACCTTCTTTATATTAAAATCAAAGTTACAGTTCAACTTTCTGAATAGTTTCAAACATTTATTTTCATCTCTCCATAAGCTTTTACCTGCTAGGTTTTCCCTTAAATATTTACTTTTGTATTATTGTAGTGCCTGAAAATCCCAACAACATTTAACCAAGCTTTTCAGTATACAAGTATTACTTTTATCTTAGTGGGAACATTTAAATATGTGGGAATTATCATTTTAGTGGGTGGAACTTATGGAAATCGTAAAAGTTGATGAAAAGGGTAGGATCATCATTCCTAAAACCATTAGGAAGGAGGTTGGAGTGAAGGAGGGAAGCTACGTTAAAATAAAGATAGAAGAGAAAGGCATTACAATAGAGCCTCTTGAACCTATAGCCGACAAATACTATGGTGCCTTCAAGATAACGGAATGGCCGGAAGACATAGACGAATTTTTAACTGAGGTTATAAGGAAATGGTGGACTCGGAAGTCTACATAGATATAAACATCTTCATTTACTGGCTTGGCAACCACCCCACATTCGGCAAAACATCCTACGAATGGATAAAGAAAGTTGAAAAAGCCCCACGAGGAAAATATGTAACATCAACTCTCACACTATACCAAACAATGATAATAATAGCCGGCTTAACAGGTAAAAACCTAAAGGACCAAGAACTAACCGAAGAAGTAGTAAACTCAATAAAAAGCCTATCAGGCTTAAAAATAATACCTCTAACAATGGAAGATATGACTCAAGCAGCCAAACTAATGAAAGAACACAACTTAGACTACGAAGATGCAATACACTTAGCCTCTGCATTAAGAAGTAAGGCAAAAGAAATAATATCCAACGACGATGACTTTGACAAAACTCCATTAAAAAGAAAATTCAGCTAGAAAGCAGTGGAAAGTCTAAACCTTCTTGTTAAGCTGATAGGCTTATTTTCCGACTTCAAGAATATGATTTCACTAGCTTAAGTTTCTGTTTAATTGCTTAAACTATATACTTATTAGATATTTTTAAGCAATTATCCCATCAATTCAATATCTACACTCTTAATCTCCCTAATATTGCTACCATTAATTTCCAGCATCTTTAAATTGTCATCTTCAATGATCATTAGTTTAAATTTGATTTCATCATTTACCTCAGATATTTTAACTTCCTCCACAACCCCTTTAATCATACCTTTCAAATCTCTTAGGAATATTGAGTTTAGATTTAATTCATTTGATATAGCCCTTATTGTTTCATCAATTAATGAGTAGACTTCCCTTTCACATGCATTTCTCCTCCTAGCATCTCTTAGTGTTTTGAAGATCTCCCTTATAGATTCTCCAGAGGCTTCATATATTTCATCATCTGTTATTGGGAATTTTTCTGGTTTACCATTTAAACATGCAGTATACCTTACCAAGTGTCTTATTGAATGATATAGATGCGATATACTTCTAATGTATTCTTCATGGAAATACTTCTCCACAGCTAAACTTAAAGCTACAAATATTGATCTCCTAAGAACATGCTTAGTGTGTTCAGTTATCTTTAATGGTGATTTCATTAATGATTGATAAGTTCCATCATCAATAATTATAACGCTACACTTTAACATGAAGCTTAATGGATCACCTATTTCAAATAATCTTTTCAATTTGTCTATGCCCATGAATACTAAACTAACCCTATAATCTCTAATATTTAATTCACAGTATCCGGTTGATGGCTCATCATCTGTTACCATGAGAACATCTACATCACTAACTTTAGGTGTGAAATCCCTTGGTCTAGCAGCTGAACCGAAGACTATGATGGATTTAACCCTACCAACATCACTAAACATCTCGGGTAAATCCTTCAATACATCATATAAATCATGTATTGGCTTCATAAATGCCAATTAACATATACCCCTCGAACATTTAGTTTATTATGGTTAAATTAATCTCTCTGCATTATTTATAATTGTTTGATAATTTATGATGCCTATAATCACCTTGCTAACAGATTTCGGTTTGAGGGATTCATATGTTGCTGAGATGAAGGCTGTTATATTATCCATATGTCCTAAAGCATGCATTATTGACATATGTCATGAAGTTAAGAAGTTTAATATCCGTATGGGTGCATACTTATTGGCTAGGGCCTCTAAATATTTCCCTAAAGGTTCAATTCATGTTGCAGTTGTTGATCCAGGTGTTGGTGGTACTAGGCGTCCAATAATAGTTGAATCTGAACGTGCATTCTATGTTGGTCCAGACAATGGCATATTAATGCTTTCAGCTGAGATTGATGGAATTAAACATGTATATATGATTAGCAATGAAAGGTATATGCTTAAAACTGTTTCAAGAACATTCCATGGTAGAGACATATTCAGTCCAGCTGCAGCATACCTAGCAAGAGGAGTTCCGCCAAGCGAATTCGGCCCAGAAATACATGACCCAACAAAATTAAGCTTCACAAAACCGAAAATAAGTGGAAACATCATTGAGGGTGAAGTAATACATATAGATGATTTCGGAAACATCATAACAAACATTTCAATTAAAGACTTAGAATCAATAAATATTGGTGAGGGAGACCTATTAAATCTGAAAACCAGAAACTTAAAACTTAAATTAAAATTATGTAAATCCTACACTGAGGTCCCCCACAATACTCCACTAACAATAATTGGAAGCAGTGAACTCCTAGAAATCTCAATCAATCAAGGGGATGCTGCAAAACATTTCAACATCAAAACTGGAGACAAAATATTATTGGGAAAATAAATTTGTAGGTAAAATATATTCAACCAATACAGCATTTATGAAGAGGGATATTCGCTGAGAGCTTTGAATATATTTCCTTCCAATACATTCACCGTATGTATGTGAATTGATAACGTTATTTACCGTTACGTAACGGTAAAGCTTATAAGATGGTTGTGGAAGGGAAATTATGGTTGAAATGTTTAGGAAGGAGGAAAATGAAACTTTAGAGTTTAAGAGTTCATTATCCGATTTAGATGATATTCTTGCCACTATCTCAGCATTTTCAAATACGAAGGGGGGGAACAATACTTATCGGGGTTAATGATGATGGTAGTGTTGTTGGCGTTGGTATTGGGAGGAGAACTTTAGAGGAGTTATCAAACAATATAGCTCAGAGTACTGATCCAAAAGTTTTCCCCGAAATAAAGGTTGATAGGGTTTGGGATAAATACATTATAGAGATTAGAGTTTCAGAACATAGGGATAAGCCAGTTTTTGCGAAGGGTATAGCATACAAGCGTGTGGGCAAAATTAATGTGAAGATGGATAGAGATGAAATCATAAACCTATTAAGAGCATCCTATGAGATCTCCTATGAAGACTCAGAAGCTACTGATATTGGAAACA
>JAWBOZ010000101.1:0-4001 GCA_038825625.1 Methanomethylicia archaeon
AAACCCATATATAGGAGGGAGAGGAGGAAGAGGAGTGAAAAATACTTTGAATTCATAAACCCATTCCCAGAAATAAATGTTCTCCCTGAAAAGAAGAGGGGGAAGAGTAAAAATTTATTTCTTTTTTAACCTAATATTTTCGATAGTTTTTCACGTTTCTTTTTCATTATTTCATTGAATAATTGTATTCCTTCCTGAAGCCAGTCATGTAATTCTTTAAATGTATGGTTTGGGAAGAAGAATTGTAGGACCTTCATTTTCTCTAGGGTTGGATTATACCATGCTAGGCTGGATATTGTGAATGGGAGATATTTTATTATGTCCTTTTTACCGCATTTCTCACTTAATTTTTGAATTTCTTCACACATCTTCTTCAATTCTGAACTTTTTATTTCCATTCCCTTTAGTAGAGGTATGGAAAATAATTCCATGATTTTGGCAGCAATATTGGCAAGAAATATTTTTTCATATACTATTTTTATTTCACTCAGCTTCATCATGTCAAAGATCGTCATCCCATAAACTTCCAATACATAGTCTACATTCACCTTATCATAAAGGATGAGGGAGGAAGCAATATATAATGGTGATTCATCCCTATTTTCCTCCAATATTCCTTTAATATTTCTCCTCTCCTCATTTTCCTCATCAATAAAATGTATTGGTGGAATAATTATTAGAGCGAAATCCCTTTTACCCTCAAATACTTTGTCAGCCATCCCCCTTTCAAATACTGCAAACTCTTTCCCATATTCTTCTTTAGAGATTTTTTGAAGCAACCTTAAATGCTCCTGAATATTTTGGGAAACTTTTTCTGGAAGAGACTTTATAGGTTTCATAAGTAAATCCTCTATTTTCCCTCCCCTCTCCTCCCAAAGTTCTCCGAAAAAATTAAGGTAATAGGGGATTAATTCAAGCATGGCTTCACGTGTCACTCCATATGGTATGTATTCTTCAGCTGAAGCCAGCTCATTTAAAGCTACAAATATGGAGGTTAAACGTGAACATAGTAATTCAAAGATGAATTTAACTTTTGGGTTTTCCAGAATGTTTTCAGACATGCCGAAACTATAAATATGGCAGATAGGTGCAAAGGATCCTCCAATAATGGTTTCCGTTACCGGTCCAGTTTCACTTATCCGTTGAAGGTAGTCTAAAACCCTGAATTTTTCAGGTGTAACATTTAAATAGTAGACTTTCCCTTCACGTCTAATATAGCCTTCCTCAATAGCCTTCTTCAATATTCGTGTAGTAGTCATCTTATTTTTCAAGTCGGTGACAATCTTCTTCTCATATAATCCTTTATGAATTTCCATGAATGTTAAGGGGGTTTCAGAGTTAACCCATAAACTTATTAAACTGTTAAGAATGTTGATGGGCAGCTTCCTATTTATCCCAATCATTCTTCATCCTCCATACAATATTTTGTTACCAAGGTAACATTTTCACTATATTTATAAATCTGCCATACATAAATATTTTTCGGTTATAATGGAGAGAGAATTATATTTAAAATATAAAAGGAGGAAGGAATTCACCAATTTAAATGTTAGGGTCCCGAAGGAATTAATAAAGATTATTGAGAAACTTGTAGAGCATGGTTTACACAGCAACATATCAGAATTCGTCCGTGAAGCTTTACGGGAAAAGCTGAATCGTGAAGCTCCAAGCCTAGTAAAAGAGCTTTTGGAGGAATGGTGAATGAGCAGCAGAATTCCTCCCAACTGTATAGGATTTTATGGCACACCCATAACCCCTAACGGTCCCTGTGAAAAATGTGGGTATGGGGAGTTATGTCGACATGTAAAATCCAATTTTATTCCAAGAAATAGGCTGGAGGAAATTCTGCTTCTACTACAGGAAGCTAAAAAAATTTTAAGGGGGTAAAAAATGAGTGAAGTTATAATTGAATCTACAAGGGAAGGATTATATGTTAGATGTGGGAATAAACGGGTTGGACCATTCAAAAATACTAGTCAAATAGATCTTATTGAGGCTTCAAAGGTTCTTGGTGTTGAACCTAAAGATATTTTACTTGCAAAATGGAAGACTTTAAGTGAACTTTTACCTGGTAAGGGGGAGGTTGAGAAGCTTATCTATAAAGAGGATAATTATGTTGTTGAGGTCAAAGCTGATGATGGTGTAATGGTTTCTCCCGCATTATTATATTATAAGCTTGGTGATACAATAATTATAGGTGAATTTTTCCTTTCATATTCAACAGTTATAAAGGGTAATGATACCCCAACAAGTTATGAGAGTATTGAACCATTTATTGTTTGGGCGTTACATAAAGGTGGAAGTGTTGAGAGAGATTGGAAGCCGTTGAGATTTGTTAAGAGTATAATGGTTGGGGATAAACCTATTACAGTTGAGAAAATCCCAAAATTAGAATCAACAATTCCAACATTTATAAGGCTTAACACTGTAAAAAACTTTCTTAATGGAGGCTTCCCTAAACCTATAAAGGATCTCTTTGAAGATATAAAGAAAGGGTTACGTCAATACATAAATTTCTGTTGGGATGAAAGGCTTTACGATCTAGTTTCATGCTGGATTATTGCAAGTTATTTCTTTGGCGTTTTCCCCGCTTTCCCATTCCTATATTTCTATGGGAGTCAAGGATGTGGGAAGACTAGGGCGGGTTTAACTGTTACCCTTATGTCTAGACATGGCTTCAAGGTTATAGATCCAAGTGACGCATCATTATATAGGCTTGCTCAAGCAATAAAGCCAACCATGCTTATTGATGAATCACTTTTAGGTTTACATGCATGGAGAATTATTAGGTCCGCGTTTAAAAGGGGGTTTCAGGTTCCCCGTGTTGATAAAACTTCTAAGGAAAGTTTCATCATTTCACTTTTTGAGACTTTCATGCCAGTGGTATTTGCCTCAACAAAACTTCCAAGTGAACTTGGAGGGGAGGAAGCCGATGAAGCAAGAGCAATAATAATAAACATGCAGCAAGCCAAAGATCCAAGTGGGGAAGATCCTGAACCTGAAGATTTCGCTGATATAAGGGATAACCTTTATCTTTCCCGCATGCTCTTAATAAATGAAGTCTTAAAAAGCTTCCAGGAAATAAAAACTATGGATTATGGCTTCTATGGGCATGAAAGGGAAGTTTGGCTTCCAATATTCACAATTGCTAATATAATTGGGAAAGAAGTTCTAAAAAATATTGAGGACCTTGCAATACAATTACATGAATTAAAATCATTAATGCAATATAAGGAGGAAAGAATATTATTAATGGCGTTATCATCAATAATGAATGAACAAGAAGATCCATTCACTTTTAACGCAAGTATGCTCATTGAACCTATAAAACAAGTTTTAACTGATGAAGGAGAATATGATGAATATACATTTCCAAAAATTTGGAAAGTAGAGAGAATTGGACGTATACTAACAAAAATGGGGATATATAAGAGGAGAACGGGGAAAAGAAGGGAATACATAATCACCAAAAAACAAATGAAAGACCTTCTAACAAGATATAAAATTGAACCTCTAAACTCTAATGACAGTAGTGACGGTTGTGACGGTTATTTTGAGAAGGGTATAATATCATCAAGTGACAGTAAAACAGTCATTAATGTTACTGATCCTCTTTCTAAAAATAGCGTCACAACCGTCACAACCGTCACTAAAAATATGGAGAAATGCTCGTTATGTCAATGTTTCCAGGAGAAATATAGTTTATGTTTGATGAGTGGGTTGAAAACAAGTCCTAACGATGTATGTGATAAATTCATGATGAGAAGTGAAAAAGTTGAAAAAAACGATCAAACTGAGGATCAAAATCATGATCGTGGGGAGGTCTATGAAGCTGAGAGACATGATCAAGTTGAGGTTCAAGGGGATACTCAGATATTGGTTGATGAGGACCTTAGGAGGGCTGTTGAATATTTGAATATGTATAGGAGTGTGGGGAGGTTAAGGTTTGAAATGGATCTTGAAGGTATTGGGGTTAAGGATCCTAAAGTGGTTCTTGAGAA
>JAWBOZ010000102.1:0-685 GCA_038825625.1 Methanomethylicia archaeon
GAACCAGCAAAATACCCAATTGGAATAGAATATGTAATAGTGAATGGCGTAGTAACCGTAGAAAAAGGGATTCACACAGGAGAAAAAGCTGGAAGAGTTTTAAGGAGAAAAAGTGAATATAAATTATAATTTTTTATTGCTTGAGATACCTGTCAAACCATTCTACAATTATCTTTAATCTTTCAACCCTATGTTTAGGTTTTCCAGTCCTTGATAGATCATGATTTTCACCAGGTACTAAAACCATTTCTACATTTTTCTCAAAATGTTTTAAAGCAATAAAGAATTGTAAAGCTTCAACATAATGACATCGATAGTCTTCAAGGCTGTGTAATATTAGTATAGGAGTATTAACGTTTTCAGCGTATATTAATGGAGATTTTTCCAAGAACATTTTTACACTTTCAGGGGCCATAGGTTTAGCCGTTAAATCCCCAAGTATATGATCCAATGCAAATCTATACCCAATATCACTAGTTCCATAAAAGCTTAGCCAATTAGATATACTACGCATACTTACAGCAGCTTTAAACCTATCAGTATGAGTAACAATCCAATTGGTCATAAATCCACCATAAGATCCACCAGCCACACCAACCCTAGAAGGATCAATAAATGGATATTTAGCTAAAACATAATCCAATGCTTCCATGATATCCATATAATCCCTCTCACCATAATGTCC
>JAWBOZ010000102.1:695-3999 GCA_038825625.1 Methanomethylicia archaeon
GCAAACTCTTCACTATAACCATCACTACCACGAGGATTGGTATAAAGGACTACATATCCCATAGAAGCATACAATTGGAATTCATGTATAAATGAAGCTCCAAAAGCGGTTTTAGGTCCACCATGAATATAGAGTATTGCAGGATACTTCCCATTTTCATTAAAATCCATGGGCTTCATGATCCATCCATCAATCCTAGCACCATCACTAGCATTGAAGTAGAAGTATTCTGGTTTCGACAACTTAAAATTCCTAAGGAAGTCCAAATTAAAATTAGTCAATTTCATTTCAGAATCATCCTTCAATAGATACAACTCCTTTGGTTCAATATCAGTCATTGATACAAAAGCTATTAGATCATTTAGAGAATTCTCAGAAACATCAAAGCTTTCAATACTCCTATAACCGGAGGTTATTTGTTTAATTGACTTATCCTCCAAATTTAGCGCATATATATTTGCTGAACCACCTTCATGAACCACAAAATATATTTTATTTCCAACCCATTTAGGACCCACAGCAACTTCTCCACCTCTAACATCAGAATTCAAAGAATTACTGATGTTTAAGGTTAAATTTTTAGTTAATAATTCAATTTCACCACTTTCTAGATTGATCGTATAAAGCTTATTATGAGAGACAGAACCCCTAGAGAGATCATGACCTCTAAAAACTATCTTAGAATCATCTGGGCTCCAATCCAAATAGTTTATACTCATGTTAGATTTAGTTAAACATTTACTTATCCCAGACTTCAAATCTAAGATAAAGATATCATTTATATATGGTTTTAAATCATCTAAAGTTGCAATATAAGCTATTTTATCCCTAGAATTATTTATGGACATAAAATTCACATCAAATTCGCCAGAAGTTAATTGTTTTACATCTTCACTAAGTAAATCCACAGTAAATATGTGGCTTCTAAATGTGTGTATGAAACCTCTACCATTAAACCAAAAGTTTATTCTATCAATGATCTTTATATCCTCTTGAACATTTCCAGTAACCCCGAGGAAAACGATTCTATCATCACTAATCCAATCAACTTTTGTAATAGGTAATTTACGTTTGAGAAGCATTCTAAACTCTCCACCATTAAAACGTCCAATCCAAAGCTCAATTCCAGGCTCCTCCCTCTTCAATGTACGCTTAGATAGAAAGGCTATATACTTCCCCGATGGGCTCCAAGATGGCCTACTATCCCTGGGGCCATTGGTATATGCATAAACCTCTCCACTATCAACATTCACCATCCATAACCTAGAGATATAATCGTTTTCATCTAAACTAGGTTTAGACAATGTGAAGACAATTTTTGAAGCATCTGGAGAAAACACTGGTTCCATGATCATTGAAATCTTTACAAAATCCTCAAATCCAATCTTACTTTGCATATGGCATCAAGAATAGTTTATACAAAATTAATATATACCTTACCATATAAAAGATCCGAAATCAATTATAACACAAATGATTTAATAGATGGATATTGTTAACCACCCCACTCCATAACTATGTGTCTAACCAGCCTTGCCACATTTAAAGAATGTTTTTCAGGATTGCTCCCCACACATTTAACATATAATGAGACTCTACATTCACCATTCTCCACATAAACTTCCAAGACGTTCCTACTATTGTTTTTGGATGTTGAACCTGAACCAACATCATATGTAAAAATAAGCTTATATACAAGTTTCCCATTAACTTTATCCACATGTGAGCCAATAACTTTGATGAATTCTTCACTAGTTGATGGATAATTCCTCAACCTATTTGAAATAAAGCTTAGGAAAGGCTCTATGGAACTCGAACTCAATTTAACTGGAATTTCAAAGACTCTTACTTCATCCTCAGCAGTGGATTTTGTGGTGTAACGTATATTCCAAAGCTTTGACGGTACAACTACAAGTGAAGATCTAAGAATAATTGAGGATCCAAGAATAGAGGATAAAAGTGCAAGTGTTAGGGAGAAGAATACCCACATAAAGGATATCTTTGGTGCAACCTCAATACTACTCACATTCGACATAAACTTATATAATACAATACCCAGCACATACCCTAAAGACCCCGCTGAAAAACCTAAAACTAAAGACTCGTTTAGAAATATTTTAAAGGTTTGTGTTGGATTTGCACCCAGGGATGTCATAACAAGAACTTCACGCCGCCTTTCATGGAGGGAGGCTGCAGCAGATATTGCTGCATTTAAAATTATTAGGAACATTGGTATGAAGGCTTCAAAACCACTTGAAGCAAGATATTCAGCCAACAACATGTTAACACAATCGTCACTGGTAAGAACAGTTGCAAGTATGTTTCCACCCCTAAGAGCAATGGTTTTACCAATAGAATAAATATCAGCGGTATGGTTGAAGGTGAAGAAGGCTCTAGTCTTTGAAAGTTTGTAATAATCAATCTCAGACCAATGTATAAAAATCACCTCACTGGGATCACAAACCCTAGATTCATAGATGCTTGGGACACCATCTTCACCCTTCATACTTAAGATCATTTTATATGGGAGAACAGGTCTACCACTCAATTCACGTAAACCATAAATCGCATTATCATCAAATAAACCACAAATAATGTATCGTCTAGTCATTATGGACAATGAGTCGCCAATCTTCAAACCAAGTTTTGAAGCTAATGAAAAACTTACGGCAACTTCACCACCATTGGTTGGTGGATGTCCCTCAATAAATGTGGAGGAAACAAGTTTAGCTACTGGATCAGAGGGGTCGGAGAAGCTCACAATACCCATAATGGAGATATCCTCACGCAATCTCATATAAGGCCTAACCCTAGCCTTAGACTCAGCCCTAAATGTGACGTTTTCAACATCACCAAGAATACTGGGCATATTAATAATTGTGGGAAGTAAATTCATTGCATAAGGATTATTCTCAGCCTCCACATCACTAAAACCACTAACAGAATAAGCCTCTGGAACTCTAAACTCCAAACCTAAACCATTAACACCATAAACATTAGATCTTGAAGCCATTAAAAGATCTATCTCCAAGGAAAAGGATGTTAAAACCAATGATCCAGCCGTGAAAATTATAAATGATATTAGTAGGAGGATTGTGCGAAGCTTCCTTCTCCTCAAATTCCTTTTGGAAACAGAAAATAAATCCACAGAGTCAGATATGGTTTTAATTCCATGAATACCACTACCCATAAACTCTATTATAAACCCAATTATTACAGGGGATAATATTAAGGGGAGAGGGTTAAAATCAAATTTTGGAGACAATGGATAACTTATAGAAGTTAAATATAATAGAAAAATATA
>JAWBOZ010000103.1:0-2527 GCA_038825625.1 Methanomethylicia archaeon
AGGCACGGAAAACCAATTGCTAAAATTGTTCCTGCAGATATAAGTGAGGATAAAGAAAAATCCTGGAAGAAATCTCTAAAACCCTTAAAAACGTAATAAAATCTGATACACCACTTCCAAAAGTTATTAAAGCACTAGAAAAATTCAGCCTTCCAGACCCTATTACAGCAATAAAATACTGTGGCTTCCAAATAAAATGGCGGGGCCTACGGTTAGAGGATGCCATAGTCCAAAAGTCAAAGGAAATCCATTAATAAGGATATTCAAGTTTTAACGAAATGGAGATTTCAAAATTAAGTATATGATAATTTCAGACATTGATAATTGGATAATTCTATAAAGTTTTATCACTTCTACCTATGGTTTAGTTTGCTTATCTTCCACATCTTTAATTTTTCTGGAAATTATTATTTCTCTTATAGATTATGATTCTTATTTTGCATCTCTTTAAAGTGGAAATTTAAGGTGCCATTTCTCTCAATAACTCTTCTACAGTTTTTTCGTGCTTGAGGGGCTTTGCTTCATAGTCTATTACTATTTTTACTGGTTTGAATGATTTATAATCAGCATATATTATGAGTTTTATGTTGTTTTCAACATCTAAACATGTTATTGCCCAACACTTCTTGCAGTTGATTATTAATGGTTTTGTAACCCATCCATCTCTAACTTTTGGGTGACTTCTAAGGAATACTATCCCCTCTGGTATAGACCAAGCTTCAATTGGTATTCCACCTGAACTATATCCACAATTCATGCAAACTTTATTATACCAGGGACCTAGCCTCTTAATTTGAACATTAGAACTTCCACAGTTGAGACATAACTTTGTCCAATAATCCTCTACCCTTCTGTGAAATATTCTTCTATGAGTTTCAAACATTAGGTCGTAAATATCCATACCTCGCTGCTTCCAATCGGGAAAATAATTAACACCTATATGTAAGTATGGAGGTTTTTCCGGGTCTCCTCCAATGAAACAATTGGGATTTTGACATTTAATTATTATTGTATCTGGTTTAATTATAGCCTTCAACTTATACTTAAGACATATTGGACAATACTTCTCCATTTCAATCGTTATTATAGAAGAATTTTCCATATCTAATGATATTTATGTAATTAGGTTTACTTAAAGGTTGATTTTAGAAATGGGCATATAGTTAAATTTAATTAAATATCTTGAGGATCTATTTGAAGATAGTTATTGCATGTGATCATGCTGGTTTTAAGCTTAAGGGAAAGACATTTAATCTACTTGGAAGTGAATTAGAATTTGTAGATGTTGGTACCAATAGTGAAGATCCTGTTAATTACCTCGATATAACTGAAAGAGCATGTGGATTTATTGTTAAATGTCCAATTAGGCATATTTATGAAGCTATTTATTACCCTTCTTAACCTTTTAATATTGTGAAGTTATTTATTTAGTTTTTAAATTTAATTTTTCTTTTAACCATTGCACCTTTATTTGATATCTCTTCCTTCTATGTCTCGGTTCTGCTCTGGTGCTATGTCCATGACTTCCCTTTGTAAATACTATTAACCTTGATTCCTTTCCCTTCAATAATAGGGATACATGCATGGCTAATGATTGATCTATGAAGCATCTATAATCTTGTGCGCTATGTATGAATAATATTGGTGTTTCAACAGAATCTATATGGAACACTGGGCTTTTCTCAATATAATTATTTAAGTTTTCTTGTGGTGTTCCAATTATTTGATCTTGATCAAACCAGTATCCAATGTCGCTTGCCCAATAATCACATATCCAATCTGCAATTCCATTTTCACTTACAGCAGCTTTAAATATATTAGTCTTTGTAATGATGACATTGGTCATGTATCCACCATAACTTATCCCAGTTACTGCAAGTTTATCTTTATCTATGGAATATTTTGAAATGGCATAATCTAGGAAAGCCATTATCTGTTTATAGTCTACATCACCATATTTACCTCTAATATCGGCAAATTCCTCACTATAACCGTCACTACCACGAGGATTTGAATATACTATTGAGAAGCCCTCTGAAGCCATTAATTGCATTTCAGGTTCAAATCTATATCCATACATACCTTTTGGTCCACCATGAATATATAGTATTGCTGGATGCAGACCTAACCCTTCTGGGAGGAGGATCCATCCTTCAATATTTTCACCATCAACATTAACTTCCCCCCTAATGGGTTCATAGAATTTTACTTCACTTAAAAGCCACTCATTAAATCTGGATACTTGTTTATGTTCACCATTATTGTAGAGAAAGATTTCTTGAGGTTTTGTGGGGGTGGAGTAAACGTATGCTATTCTATTAGCTTCAGCATGGGCGAGATGTACATAGCCACCATCACCAATAATCTTATTAATCTCCCCATGACCATTAATCGCAGCCATAATGGAGCTTCCAGAATTAACATATATGAAAACTGGATTTCCATTAAGTGAACCAGCAATGGAGTAAATATTTCTATCAAGAGATTTTGTTAGACATGAAACTTCATTATCCTTAATAATCCATAA
>JAWBOZ010000103.1:2537-3903 GCA_038825625.1 Methanomethylicia archaeon
TATTGTGACTTGAAATTCCAATATCATTTCTATGCATTAAAGCATACAATTTACCATCAAAACATTTAACTGAAGACATATGATAACCTTTAAGAATAACATTTTTCTCACAAGTTTTAACATCAATCTTTACAAGTCTACTCACAATGGGATTCCTCCAACTATCCACAGCAATATAATAAACATTATCGCCATGAACTGTTAGATCTATAATTCTTTCATCATCTTCAGCAATCTTCCTAATATAACATGAATCCACATCCAAAACATATATAGCATAATTTAATCCAGCAATGTGACCAATACCATCAGACCATAATGGAAGATTATCTGTAGCCACATAATCTTCATCAACATCATATAATCCATCGATTGGAATTGATGAAATAACCACTATGGAATTATCATCAATCCATTCAAAAGCAATAACACCATGCTTAAACCATGCAATCCTCCTAGCATCACCAAACCCGCTCCAAACAAAAACTCCAGCCCCCTTCTCACCTTCAGAAGCACCACGCCTACTAACAAAAGCCAATAAATTCCCAGAGGGATTCCATCTAGGTCTAGAATCACCCTCACCCACCAAGAAAACTTTAGAACCATCAACTCTAACAACATGAACTTCACTAAAAACTTTATTCTTATCCAAATCATTCCTAGAAATGGTGAAAGCTACATCACCTCTACATGAAACTCTAACATCACCAATAGAAACAAGCCTTAAAACATCATCAACAGAAAATCTTCTAACCATAAATTCAACACCACTCAATAATATCCCAAATAAAATTTAAATAATGCTACTCTAGAATCCAAATATAACTTTTTAGGTAATGTTTGTAAAATGTTAGTTTATTCCATGAATTTTGAGAACCATTCCACCCACATTAATCTTACTGTGTGTATAAATACTACTATTCCTTCTAGTATTAGTATGGCTATTGTTCCAGTCATTATTCCAATGATTAGTGTAAAGGAATTTCCATTGGATATGCTTATGAATATTTTGCTTAAAAGTGAATGTACTAGTGCGAGTGCTAGTAATCTTAGGTATGAAACTGTATTGCTTAATGATGATATTGCTGTTTCAAATGTGTATATGAAACTGTCCACAGGATCTCCAGCAAACATTCCAGCAATGCACATTAACATTAGTGGAATCATTATGCCATATGTTGTTAGTGGGTTGTATATCCATGCATATATGTCTAATCCATTAATGAAGATTGAAAGTATGAAGCTTAAATAGAACCATAATCTGCATATTGAGAATGCAAATGCCTTTAGATATTCGCCATGCTTAATTTTGTTTATGAAGTCTATTATCATTCCAGAGGATAAGTGTAGAGCTGATAAGAATATG
>JAWBOZ010000104.1:0-3858 GCA_038825625.1 Methanomethylicia archaeon
CAAAATAATAAATGGACTATACTACATATCACCAATATCATACACAATAATATCCATAGCAACAATATACGTACTAATAGTAACACCAATACTGAGATTTCTAAACATTGAAATAGATTATATTACACTATACCTCAGCATATACCTCATAATATCAGTACTAATATCACCAATATTCCTAATAGTAACTGGAGAGAAAATACCTAATAAATGGGCGCTAATAATACCTTTCCCACTATGGATACTAATAGGTTTAATATCAATATACTCAACAATAAGCCCAAAGATTGAATGGTATAAAACTGAGAGAATACAGTAAAAAGTAAGTTTACAATATTTACTTTATAAACTTAGATTTATGAAGGCAATAAAGAAATATATAAACAAGATAAATGCTAAGGGAATATCGAAGCACATAAATAATACAAGAAGAATATTTTGGTAAAAGTGTTAAAATAGCTACATTAATATCTTTTACTTAAAATAAAACGTATAAGTAAAATTCCTTAAAACTACCAAGACAGCATCATCAACATCAATTCATTTTATAAGCATTTTACTTATGCGTTTAACAGATTCATCAACCTTCAACTTTTCGGCTTCCTGAGACAGCCTTTCAGTTTCAGCCTTTGCTTCTACAGCTCTAGCGTGGATTCAATCAACTTTCCCAATACCGTTTGGATCGGAAATGGTGTAAAGGATATTTTGGAAGAATTTGGATTTGGACTTAGAGGAATAGTTCCAGTAGATGTAATGATTATAAAGAAGAAATGAAATTAAAGTAAACTAACTTTAAAATATTTTATTTTATAACCTTACAATCATAAACATACAGTAATATATCACTATTATCATTAATAACATTATGGACACAAGATTTTACCTCTACAATCTCACCTTCAGAAACATTTCTCTCTGAACCATCACTAATAATTTTACCAGACCCCCTCAAAACAATTATCCTTTCTTCAAAATCGCCTTCACCATGAAAACCTACATCTTCACCTCTTCTCAACAACACCACTCCAATTCGTCTATTACTAGAATCCAATAACTGTATAACTTTACTTTTAGAAAATAATTTTTCAACCCCCATAAAACTTCACACCCGCCCTTTCAATAGATTTCAAAACTAGGAAGACTAGAGGTCCAGAAATAATACCACCCAAACTATGTAAACCAGTCCAATAAACTGTAAAGAATAATCCACCCATCTGTAGCACTAAAGGATTTCTAACTCCAAGAGCTGGCTGTATGTACGCCATAATTAAACCTATGAAGAAACCTGAAATAGCTGTAAAAACTATTGATAACCCCTCAATAATTATAAAGGTATGTTTAAATCCAATAATCTTCTTAGATCTCAAAGTTAAATTCATAATTAAATCAATGATCAATGTCCCTACAACAAATCCAAGGAAATATATTCCAGAAGCAAAACCCCTCTGAAACAATGTGACCAATAAAACTATTATTGCAGATAAAGTTGCTATCCCAAGATTACCGGAAGCGTAAGCTGTGGAGAAAACTATAACTGTATGAACAACATCACAAGCAAACGGCATTTGTGTAAGTGAAAATATTGCTGGAACAACACTAACATTCAATACAAGCCAAAGTGCAGACATTACAGCACATATAGCTATGGATTTAACCTTCACAAACATCACCCACCTTAACGATTAGTAATACTGTTTAAAAGAAAAGTGTTACTAATATATTAAAGTATCGGTTTCTCCGAAACATATTCATCCACAAAAACCTTAGTTTCAAAGCCACTAAAAATCATTTCCAAAACCTCCATGGCACCAAGCTTATTTAGAGGCTTATTATTATTTCCACATCTATATGAATAGGTACAATTTGGGCATCCATCAACATTATCACAACCGCAAAATTTAAGGATGTCATAACATTTATTGAAGGCTTCTGAAAGATTCATGTAGAGTAGTTGTGATGCGCCTGAACCGCCTAAAACGCCATCATAAACAAATATAACTCCAGAATTACCCATAGCAACACCACCAATTTCACTAGAACCACTACCAGTAAATATATCACTACTCTCAATTAAGACATGCTCCAAAGCATGATATGATCCCGACAAAGCTTCAATAGGGTTTTTAGCAGTCTCAGGAATCTTTGCTGGTTTAGGGGCTTTAAAAACAAACCCATAGGTTTCATAACTATATTCTAAAGGTTCCTCTAAATAATATTCATCAATAATTTCACCACCATAGATATTCCTTAAATAATATCCATCTACGATCTCCCTAATCCTAAGTTTACAATACAATGCTTCAACACCATAACTCTTACTTTTCTCCAAAACCTCTAGGATCTCTGGATGTGCAGTTCTCTTAGCATCAGTCTTATATTCATAATTGTCTGGAAGCCTTTCAAGTTCAACATAACCATAACCACTTCTAACCATTTTAAAAGTTTTTGATGAATATTTTTTACCACCATGTAGATAAACAGCACCTGGGAATAGTTCACTTAAAGCCATTGGAAATTCTCTTTCACCAATACGTTTACCCTCAAAATATATATCCACAACGCTTCCAACACCTCTAATATTATATCTCCTCAAAATTTTCCTTGCATTTTGAGTTGGATGATGACGATCTCCTCTAACTATGAGTAAACCTTCAGAGACAAGTTCGTCTAGAACATCTTTAAAATCCTGAAATTCACCTTTATATAGAGGTTTATCCATACAAGCAGCCATCAATTGATATTTAGCTACAACTGGGTTTCTAGGCTCAACATATATTGGTTCAAGACGTTCAAAGAATTTTTCAGGATTCCTCTTGTAATATGCACTTATGGGATCATTCTCCCTAAGCATTAATATTGCAATAGCCTCTTGACCCCTTCTACCAGCTCTACCAATCCTATGCATAAACCTAGCTAAACCAATGGGTAAGGTTATTACACAATCCAGATCACCAATATCTATGCCAAGCTCCAATGTTGATGTAGCTGAAACAGCAAGTAATCCTCCACTTCTAAACTCTTCTTCAACCTTAACCCTATAATCCTTCGGTAAACCAGCTCTATGAACATAGGATCTAACTCCTTCAACATCAAGAATTTGTTTAATAACTTCAGCCTCCATATGACTATTAGAGAAAATTAGTGTCTTATAGTGATGTTTAGCCATTCTTGAAACGATATCACCAATAGCGCTATAATGTGATCTAATTGATGGATATATCATTATGAAGTTTATTCCACCCCTCCTACCAAAACCCTCCACAACATTAACCTTCCTATCGAAAAGCTTCTCAGCGAATTCACCTGGGTTAGATATTGTAGCTGAAGAGCCAATAAATTGAACATCACTGCAAATCCTTCTAAGCCTCTTCAAAATCCAATGAACATTAGCTCCAAAGGCACCAACATAACTATGAAGTTCATCCACAACAATAAACTTAACACTTTTAAAATGAAGTGAGAGGGGGGTTCTATGGGATAAATGGTAATGGATTATATCAAAATTCGTCATTAAAATATCTGGTGGACTACTATAAATCTCCTCCCTCTCAGACCTTGAGGTATCACCATCAAAAATCCTAATGGAAACACCCGATGGAGATGCTAAACGCTTAAGCTTAAGCAATTGATCTCTACTCAAACTCTTGGTTGGATAAATAAATAAAGCTCTTAAAACCTTAGAACCTTGAGGAATAAGAGGATAGAAACGTTCATCCCTACTAGAAGCAATTAATTGAATTATAGGTATAGCAAAAGCTTCAGTCTTCCCAGAACCTGTAGGTGCAACAATAACAACATCTTCACCATTCAAAATCCTCTTAATAGCTTCCTCTTGAAATCTATAAAGCCTATTAATAC
>JAWBOZ010000105.1:0-3184 GCA_038825625.1 Methanomethylicia archaeon
TCCCTCATAATCCAAAATGTATAGTGCAGCAGAACCTGGATTAAATGTAACATTATTCCCCTCAAGAACTCTATCATACTTCCTACTCCTACCATAAAGCTTTATGGTTGATGGCGCTTTACTCAAAGCTTCCTTAACCAAATATTGCGGGATGTAAACTATCCTCTTATCAGAATTCACTTCACAACCATTATCTTGAAACAATTTTAATGCTGTGTCATTATCTACTTTTACACCAACCTCTTCCAAAACCCTCAAAGAAGAGAAATGTATTTCTTCAATTTCATCTTTAGATAGCAATTGAAATAATGGAGACTTCATAATATCACAACCATCAACTAACACCCATAAACTTCTTTGCAACCTCCACAGCTTCTATAGCATCAGAACCATGGCCATCAGCACCTATCTCTCTAGCCCACTCCTTAGATGTTGGTGCACCACCAATCATAACTTTAACCCTATCCCTCAAACCTTCACGTTCAAGAGCCTTTATGACATCCATCATTTTAACCATAGTGGTTGTCATCAATGCAGACATGGCAACAATATCTGGTTTAACCTCCTTAACCTTTTCAACGAATAATTCCACGGGAACATCGGCGCCAAGATCAATAACTTCAAATCCAGAAGCCATTAGAAATATGCTAACAATATTCTTACCAATATCATGAATATCTCCCTCCACAGTACCAATAACAACTTTACCTAAACTCTTCCTCTCCTTTCCACTACTCAATATGAGTGGTTCTAAAATTTTTAAAGCAGCCTTCATAGCCTCAGCTGCTATAGCAAGTTCAGTTAGAAAGACTTCTCCAGCTTCAAATTTCTCCCCAACAATCCTAATCCCCTCAGCCAATCCATTCTCAATGGCATCAATAGGATCTAAACCCGCATTAATAGCTTCCTCAGCAGCCTTAACTGCTCCATCTATATCATAATCTAAAATGGCATTAATTAATTTGCCTAAGATTGCATCCCTCATAAAATCATCCATTAAATAATGGATATTATAAATATAAGTTTTTTATGATGAAACCATTATTGAAAATTAACTTAAATAATATAAGATTCTATTTATTTCCCAAAATTTTTAACATAGTCTTCCAACATCTTTTCCAATTCTCTATTTATTGGTGAAGGTTGATGCTCTTTAAGAATCCTTTTAATCTCCTCCTTCGCCCTTTTCCCAATGTCCTTTAATTCAGAGTTAAACCATTTCTCATAGGGTTGAGTATTGAAAAGTTTTGGTATGAAATGCTCTTTCCTATGATGAATCATAGTATGTTTTTGCGTTAAGAAGTGGCCTCCAGGTCCAACTTTACCAATAACATCTATAGCGAGAGTTTCCTCAGTAACCTCCACATTCTTAACCAATCTTTCCAGCATTCTAAGAAATTCATGATCAATTAAAATCTTTTCATAACACACCGATAATGAAGAATCAACCCCTCCAACAGCATACGTGATGAAGTTGAAACCTGCCAATACTGATAAAAGTAGGTTAAAGGCTGTTTCATAACCGGCTTGTATATCTAAATCTTTAGAATCAGTGCATCCAGCAGCACCCCTACAAGGAATATTATACATCCTAGCCAATTGTGCACAGCAAATATGCATTATTCCAAGTTCAGGTCCTCCAATCCTAGTTGTTGCTGTTCT
Organism: Methanomethylicia archaeon; assembly: GCA_038825625.1. GTDB lineage: Archaea > Thermoproteota > Methanomethylicia > Culexarchaeales > Culexarchaeaceae > JAWBOZ01. The sequence goes on from JAWBOZ010000105.1 coordinate 1,663, forward strand.
CATATCCATTACAGTATCAACAGTACCATATAGAATGGGGGTTCCAGGATTCATAAGTTGTATTAAAGTAATCATTGATAAAACTTCAGCATTATGTTGAACTATTGTTCCAACCAGCGTTACTGGACCCGTAGCACCAGACATAATCTCAGATGAAGGCATAACAATTTGCTTATATTTTACATATTCCATCATTCCATCTATCATTGATGAATCCCATTGTAAAGGACTCGTTGGATTAATGGAGCAAGCAATCATGGGCTTCTTCATAAGCTCCTCCCCGCCACCAGCAACCATGGAAATCATATTAATACAATCCCTAGCCACAGCTCCACCTCTAACCCTACCATAAATGGGTTTAGTAGTATTCTTAATTTGAAGCAGCATCACATATAGATGAGAGACATTTTCAGAGACATCACCAATATGGACAGAGCCATAACCTTCATCGATCAATTCCAAATAATCCATGATCTTCACAATATTTTCAAAATCACTCTTGGTTGATCGTCTCCTCAACCCTGTTTCCAGATCATAAATAAAGGCTGGGGTACGTACAGGACCAAAATACACTCTACCATCCTCAAACCTTATACTCCTTTCAGGATCTCTTGCATACCAAACAAATCCCCTTGGAACTTTATTGAGGGCTTCAATAACAAGATTTTGGGGAATAAAAACCTTTTTATACTTATAATCAACATATGCACCTGCATCCTCAAAAATTTTAAGAGCAAAATCACTCTTAAAAACCACACCAATCTTCTCTAAAACTTCCAAAGTGGAATTATGAATATCATCCAAACAACTTTTGCTAAGTAATTCAAATCTAGGTATATTCAATTTTATCATAAATCATTTCATCCTCAATAAACATACATATTATATCTTAATTTAAATAGATAATTTGTAGATAATTTATGCTGAAGTTTAAAACCTCACAAAAAGTTTTTGAGATAGGTGGAGTTAAGATAGGTGGTCAACCTGGAGAGAATCCAACAGTACTCATTGGAAGCATATTCTATCATAAACATAGCATTGTAATCGATGAGAAGAGGGGATTATTTAACAAAGATAAAGCTGAGGAGCTTATTAAATTAAAGGAGGAGTATATGGATAGAACTGGAAACCCAGGTATGATGGATGTCATTGGATCCACAGAAGAAGCCATATGTAAATTTATTGATTTTGTAGCCAATGTTACAGATATGCCAATATTGATCGATTCACCAAGTGCTAATGTAAAGATTGCTGGAGTAAAATATGCAAAGGAAACTGGTTTAGAGAGGAGGGTTATATATAATTCCCTTATACCAAAATCAAGAGGGGAGGAATTCGAAGTTATAAGGGAGAATAATATTGAGAGCGCCATACTTTTAGCATATAAAATTGCTATAACAACAAGTAAAGCGAGAATAGAAATGTTAAAAGAGCTTTTAAAAAGGGCTGAAGAAGCTGGAATAAGGAAGCCACTCCTAGACACCTTTGTAATAGATATCCCAAGCCTCTCAATAGCATGTAG
>JAWBOZ010000105.1:3194-3810 GCA_038825625.1 Methanomethylicia archaeon
TTAAAAGAAGAGTATGGCTTTCCATGTGGTTGTGGCGCACATAATGCTATATCAACATGGATTGGGTTAGAGAAACGTATGGGGGTTGAGGCTAAAAAGTATTGTGCAATTGCAGTGGATATAGCACCCATAGTTTTAGGTGCAGACTTCATTATTTATGGACCAATAGAATACTGCAAATATGTATACCCAGCAGTATACACTATTAATATAGCATATAGATATCTTAGAAGGATGGGTGAAGAAAGAGAGATTTAAACATATCCCAAAAGCTTCTTAACTGATGGAAATCTATCCAAATATTTATGGGGTATGGGGATGGCATTAACAAATTCAGAATTAAATTCTGGATCAGCTGCAAGTTCATGATAATGAATAACATTCGCCAAGGATTCCGCATCCTCCCTAACCTTCATAGAAATTAAAGCCATTTTAGCTCCCATAATAGCTGCATTCCCAACAAACCTAATCTTCTCTATGGGTATATCGGGTATTAAACCAAGAATCTTAGCATTCTCAAAATTAATATAATTCCCAAAAGCCCCAGCAATAAAAACCCTATCAACATCCCTCTCCACTAAACCTCTATGCTTCATTAAAGTGAAACATCCAGTAT
>JAWBOZ010000106.1:0-3795 GCA_038825625.1 Methanomethylicia archaeon
CCAGAACCATCAGCACCGGAGAATACTATTCTCAAAGGGGGTTTGACACCACTAAATAACTATTGGCTCAAAATTCATATATTAAAATTGGTGGAGTAGTATTTTGTTTTTTATTAGGGTTCAACTCTTAATGATGTACTTGTCTCTTATAGTTCTCCAAGGGATTACATTTACATTCATGCTTCTAAGTTTTGATGCTACATTGTTGAAGGTTAAATATATTCTGTAGGCTTCCTCTAAACTTCTTATTCCAATGTATGGTTTGGATGTTGTAATTGTTGTAAGCATTCTATTTAGCCTCCTACTTTCTTCAGCTAAATCTATGATTTCATTTACGTTATATGTTAATGTGGATATTAAGAGGTTGCTGCCGCTTAAATATGCAATTTTATCTTTACATTCTAAACTTCTATTAAAACCTATTTTCGTTAAGATCTCGTTTAACTCTCTAGTTGATAATGGCTCAATATATTCATAAACTTCTTTTAAATCAAATATCTTTGATTCTAAAACCTCTCTAATCACATACATTAATGATTCACGTATATTGATAGGTTTAAACCTCTTCATTTCTGAAATGTTTGTGAATGATATTTCTATGCCTTCATTTATTGCATATATTGTGGAGGATATGAGTGCTGAAGCTATTTCATCTAAAACGTATTTGCTTGGTCCCCTCAAATCATAAATTAAACTTAAACCACCATAAACTTCATCTTCAAAAACTTTAACCATTAATTTACTGGTGCGTAGAGTTGCCTTCCAATCAACATCCTTCAATGAATCTCCCGGAATATATTCTCTAGTGCTATGATAATATGCTCTACCTACACCCTTAACATGTAAACCATAACCGTATTCTCCTCCAACCTCCCTAAGGATGTTTAATGCCCTTAAAATCCAGTACAATGATTCCGGGAGAACTTTATAATTAACGTTGACATTAACACTCTCCTTCTTAATGAATAAGTTTAGTATACTTTTCCTAGATATAGTTAACTTATTTATTGAAAATTCGCCGAAATGTGAGAAAACAGTTTTCCCAATTATCTTCGCTAAATCCCCATTAATTTCGATCTTCCTATCTCTTATCCAGTTGGGTAAGCCTTCTACATCTAATATCCCCATACATTTAACCTCAATTTCAATGGGTTGAACTTCCCAAATCCACAACTTCCTTTCAACATTACATGTACATTCACATCTACTTCCACTCCAAATTGTTGTTGAGTATATTAAGTCTATTGAAATTAATGTGAGAATTATTAGTGATATATATATTAGGGTTTGTTCAAAGACGGTTAAATATAGTGTTATGGAGATTACCAGTGAAATTATCACTCCAAATCCTCTACTGGTAATTCTTATCATTAAATTTTCGGAACCTCCACTGAATTTAGAGCTCTATCCACAATGTTACTTGGCTTTACACCATCAACTTCATACTCTGCCTTAATCCTAATTCTATGCAATAGAACATATTTAGCTATGTATTTCACATGGTCTGGTGCAACATACTTTTCCCCATCTAAATATGCTAAAGCTCTAGAACCCTTCAACATCCATATTGAAGCTCTTGGTGATGGTGGAACTAAAACTTCATCTTGTCTACGAATGAAATTAACTAAATTAACAATATACTCTTTAACCTTATCTGAAACATAAACTTTAGCAGCTTCCATCTGAATATTACTATTTATCTCTTCTAAGCTAATTACCGGCTTTACATTTACAAATTCTATGAAATCAATTCTAGAAATAATCTCCAATTCTTCATTAAATTTTGGATACTCCACTGAATAGTAATATGAGAATCTATCAATTTGAACTGGTGTTAATGGGTATGTTCCCTCCGTACCGAAGGGTATTTGAGTTGCTAAAACCATGAATGGTCGCGGTAGATTAAATGTGGTTCTCTCAATTGTTACTTGGAGCTCTTGCATAGCCTCTAGAAATGCTGCTTGAGTTCTTGGTGGAGCTCTATTAAGCTCATCAATTAAAATTATGTTTGCAAATATTGGTCCCTCCCTAAAAATCCATTCACCTTTACTCATATCATAATAATAAGAACCTAGAATGTCTGATGGGAGGATGTCTGGAACCATCTGTATCCTCTTAAATTTCCCCCCAACACATTGTGCAAATAGTTTTGCAGTGAAAGTTTTCCCCACACCTGGAGGCCCCTCAAGCAGTATGTGTCCACCAGTTGTTAATCCTATACACATTAGTTTTAGGAGTTCTCTATGTCCAACAACATACCTACCAACTTCATCAATTATTCTATTCATCAAGTCCCTCAATTTTCTCCATCTCCTCAGCAATCCTTTTCAATACGTTAATATTCCATCCAGGATGTTTCTTAACCACATTACCTACATCTATATATTTACGTTTCGGTTTTAGAGTTGAATTCAATTTTAAATACATACTTCTTCCAATAAAGTATGATGATAGTATTAGAAATATTGTGAAGGGGTATTTGATTGAAGAATGGAATAATAGTGTGTAGATTGATAGTAGATTTCCCCTCACGGTTGTATAGGGTCCAATGGCTATGAAATCCTCTAATAGATATACTCCATATTGGCTTGGAATAAAACTTTTAACAAACTTTAAATTCTCACCTTGATTTATCATTGAATTTATCAAGATATCTGAATCTGATATTATTAGAACCCTCCCACCACCAACATTATATAGGATAGCTACATCCATTTTACCGGTAGGTTCATCATCTTCATGTATACCATTATTGTTCATGTCTAGGTAACTAAAGTATGATGATAAAGCAATAGGTTTCCCCTCAATATGGTTTATTGTTGAAGCATAATTCAAATATATTTTAAGCGTTGAATTTCCAATGTAAGCGTTAACTATTGGTAGAGTTGATGAACGCCAATAATATAATGGATCCCTCAAGAGAAATCCACTTACATTAGCATTCAATCCCAAAGTTTTAATTAAATCATTCATGTATCCATATTCATCCATTATAATTATGAATCCTCCACCATAAACATAATTCTTCAAAACCTCCAATTCACTTTCCAATGGTGGTCTAATTGGTCCAATAATGAAAACTATACTATCGGAACCTAAACCATTCAAACCATTTACATTTATATAGTTTAGTCTCAACTCTCTTGAAGCTAAACTTAAACCATTCCATAATGGGTTATCTAAGCTGTATGGATCTACTGATGGAATTAAAGCCACCATGGAGAACCATATGGTTAAAGCTATAATTAACCCCATTAAAACGTAATTCTTCACTCTCCACCACCCCTCAACCTATCCATCAATTCTCTAAAACCTTCAATAACCTTCCCCTCAGACCCTTCGCCTTCCGGCTCTCCATAGATAGCTTCTTCATAACCCATTAAAACCCTATTTAAAACGTTAAACAATTTTTGAGGTATAACGGATTTTAATTTAGATAAATATTCACGGATGGTATCACTGGCTTTAATAACCACTCCAAACAACACCCTAATTAAATCAATTAGATCATAGAACAATTTCTTCATGGGTGGCAGCTCTTTTTCAGTCACAACTATTTTAGGCGTTACAACCTCCTTCACAATTTTTGATGGTTTAACCCTCCTAGTTTTAAAGTGGTTTAAGATTATGATTATTGGTATTGTTAGGAGTATTATTGCGGCTGGAGTATTTATAATCCTGATTTGAATGGTGGTTTGATAATTTTTAATGTAAGGCACTTTAGCATAGACTTCCACATTGAATTTAACATGTTCCCCTAGAAATGTTATTGGAAGCATTATAATACCACTTACA
>JAWBOZ010000107.1:0-3738 GCA_038825625.1 Methanomethylicia archaeon
CGCGCCAGCTTCAATGGCATTATATGCTAGTTTAGTCATTAATTCATAAGTATCTATAATGTATAGTTCATCATCAGCTTTTACTGCTTTAATTTTCATTTCTTTAAGTATTTGTTCAGCCTCCTTTTCAACAATGACTTTGTGCAGCAGCATTCCTCCTCCACCAATTCCACCACCAAAGCTTAGTCTTCGCTCTATTACTGTTGTCTTCAAACCCTTTTCGGCAAGATATTTTGCTGCAGTTAATCCTGATGGTCCTGCGCCAACTATTACAACATCACTTTTAATAATGTTATCAATCCAATCTTTCATTGCATGTTCGATGATTAACCTGCTTATCTTCCCCTCAATCTCCACTAATCTCCCACCTAAAAATTAAATTTTTGTGGAATATTTATATTTGATGAATCCTTTTTCATAGAATCTTACTAAGAGTTTCGATTAATATTTCTATATTTTCTTTGAATATTTCTGGTTTATGTCCCATTCCAACTCTTGCAAACCCCTTTAATTCAAAGGTGGATCCTGGGCATATAAGTATACCATAATCTTTGAACAATCTTTCACAAATATAAACATCATCTCTTCTTCCCATGAATTCCATTAAGAATATTGCTCCAGCATCTGGTAAATATACTTTCACTTTATCCATCTTAGAAGATTTTTGTCTCAATGTCTCTAAATTCTCTTTAAGTATCTTCTTTGTCCTTTCCAGAATTCTTCTTCTAGCCTCTGGCTTTAGACATTTGTATGCTATTTCATCACTGATCTTTGATGATGCTATGGTGGTATAATCCTTTAAACTCCACATTCTCATGCAATCTTCCTTAGATGCTACAATCCATCCAATTCTTAATCCTGGGAGGCCATATGATTTTGAAAGTCCTGAAGTTACAATAACATTCTCACTTCCATTACTTACTTCCACTAAACTTTTCAATTCTTCCTTATACTCTGCTCCAAGATAAACTTCATCTATTATTAATTTTATCTCCAATTTTTCAGCTTCTTGATATAATTCTTCCAATTCTTTATTGCCTAAATATTTTCCAGTTGGATTATTGGGGTTTGTTAAGAATATTGCCTTCGGCTTCACTTCTTTCATCAAATTTATTAATTTATTTAAATCCATTTTGAAATCATTCTCCGGTTCTCTCCATATTATGTATTGTTTAGCTTTTCTCCATTCTGTTAATCCATGGATCTGCATATAATTTGGCTTCTCTAATATTATTTTGTCTCCAATCTTTACCTGTGATAATGTCACCAATAGGTTTGCTTCTACACTTCCATGGGTTACCAAAATATTTTCTGCATCTATATCTGCATCATATATTCCCTTTATTGCTTCCCTTAATTTTATGCTTCCTTGGGTCCATCCATAACTTATTGTGAAATCATCATCTAATATTGGCTCTCCAATAATTTCCTTTAGTTCCTTTATGCTTAATGGTTCCACACCACTTTCACTTAATAATATCTTTGCCTTCGTCTCCCTCAAGCTTTGCCATCTTTCCAATTCAAATTCTCTAATTTCACCTTTAATTGTCATGAATTAAATTAATTTCAGCTGAATATTTAAGTGTTTATTGTTGTGGAAAATTTTATTTCGCATAAAGTATTTCCTAATAGTATAATTGTTGGTGATGAATATTGGGGGTTGATCTAGATTTAATTGAGGCTTTGAAGAAGAAGCGTAAGGCTGTTATACTTGCTCATAACTATCAGCTTCCAGAGGTTCAGGATATGGCTGATTTTGTTGGTGATAGTCTTGAAATGGCTTTTAGAGCTATAGAGCTTAGTAGTGATGTTGTTGTTGTTGCTGGTGTGAGGTTTATGGCTGAACTTGTGGCGGCTATAAATCCAGATAAGATTGTTCTACACCCTGAACCGTCTGCTGGATGCCCATTAGCTGATAAGATAAATGTGAATTTGATTTCTGAAGCAAGATCTAAGTTTAGGAATGTGCCAGTGGTGGTTTATGTGAATTCTCCAATAGAGGTTAAAGCTTTAGCAGACTATTTTGTAACAAGTTCTTCTGCTTTAAAACTTATTTCTAAACTTAGATCTGATAATGTTATTTTTGGTCCTGATAAGAATTTAGCTAACTATATCTCTGAAAAGCTTAATATTAATGTTGTACCATTACCCCAAGACGCCTTCTGTCCAGTTCATGAACATCTTATAGATGCTTATTATGTGGAGGATGCTTTAAGGAGGTATCCTAATGCAAAAGTTCTCCTTCACCCAGAGGTGCCACCTGAATCTCGTAGGTATGCCCATTTTATTGGTGGGACAAGTCAGATGATTTTGGCCATTGGCGAAATTGAGGGGGATACTTACCTTCTTGGAACTGAGGAGGGTTTAGCTTATAGGGCTAAGAGAATTTTTGATGATAAGAATATATATCCACTGAATTATAGGGCTGTTTGTGTTGATATGAAGAAGATTACTCCAAGGAAGATATTGAATTGTTTGGAAAATCTTAAACCTAGAGTTTCCATTGATCGTGAAATTTTAATTAAGTCTCGTGATGTTATATTTGAGTCTCTCGACTTTTTAGGGTGAAAATAATGTTTAGGTCTATGATTGATTTATTCATGAATTGGATTAGGGAAGATGCTCCATTTGGAGATTTAACATCTGAGTTTTTAATATCTAGGGATTGTATGGTTAAGGCTAATGTTATAGCTAAATCTAATGGTATAGCTGCCTGTTTAGAGTATTTTTCAAAGGTTTTATGCGGCCTTGGATTTAAGGTTTATACCCGTATCTCTGATGGTTGTGAATTTAAATCTGGGGATGTGATTATGGAAATTGAAGGTAATGCTAGAGATCTATTACTTATTGAGAGAACATTATTAAATACATTATCATATCTATTTGGTGTTGCTACGTGTACTAGGAGATTTTTGGATAAGATTAGAAGTGTTAATCCTAATGTTAAGTTAGCTGCCACACGTAAAATTCCACCCGGATTTAGATTCCTAGTTAAGAGGGCTGTGGCTTGTGGTGGTGGGGATACACATAGATTCTCACTTAGTGATGCTATTTTAATAAAGGATAATCATCTAGCCATATTGGGTGATGTGGTTAAAGCTGTAAAACTGGCTAAATCTAAAGCGTCATTTATCCATAAAGTTGAGATCGAAGTTAATAATATTGTTGATGCTATTAAAGCTGTTGAATCTGGTGCTGACATAATAATGTTGGATAATATGAGTGTTGAAGATGCTTCTAAAGTTATTGAAATACTTAAAATTAAGGGCTTAAGAGATAAAGTTATAATTGAGGTTAGTGGAGGCATAAATTTAGAGAATATTGTAGACTATGCTAAATTGGATATTAACACTATAAGTACCAGTAGAATAACTATGGACCCCATACATGTGGATTTAAGTTTAGAGATAGTTGAAATAATTTAAATCTAGAATAAAACTATATTGATTTCCCTTGCTTATTTACCAATAATACGTTTTATTTGTATCTAAATTTTAAATTAAATTACAGAAAAAGTTTATTATCGTCCTTTGCCATTTTTTAATCATTATATTTCAATAATTAGTTTTTTATTTTTGAATGGAAAGAAATAAATACTATTAAACTTTATAAATTGGAAACAACGGAGGTATATAGTCAAAGTGGAATTAAAGAGGAAGGTTGAATCAATAGAAGTTAAAGAAAAGAGTATATCTCAGCTACTTTCAGAAATGGCTAAAACTGCTTATCAGGGTAGGA
>JAWBOZ010000108.1:0-870 GCA_038825625.1 Methanomethylicia archaeon
TATGCTTAAGAATGGTGGAGTAAACGTTAATGTTTCTCATGAAGTAATTAAATCTTTAACCCCCCAGATAAATTTTTAACAAACTTTTTACCACAATTTTCTTGAAGCCGGGTGGTGTAGCGGCCAAGCATGGCGGGCTCTGGCCCCGTCGACGGGAGTTCGACTCTCCCCCCGGCTATCAAGATAAAAGTTTATTGCGATCAAAGAATTATAGTGTAAAAAGCTTATATTATAATATTGGTGTTTACCAATAGTCTTATTTATTTTTGTTAATAATATTCTTCGGGGGTCATATTGGATTTTCAAGGAATAATCCTCTTAACGGCCCTCTTAGCTTTATGGAACTTCTTCGTTATACATTACTTGTCTAGATGGGTTTACAATTATTTTAAAGCAAACTTCATTTATGTCCCAGCAGCTTATGTGGGGAGGAAGGTGGTTCATATACTTAATGGTGGTGTTACAACAATTTTTACAGCTTTGTTCTATGAGGGTTATTATTGGGTTGTCACTGTTGCAGCACTTTTAATTGCTTTGTACATTGATTATCGTAGGAGGAGTAATATCATGTATTGGTTTCAGGTGGAGTCTAATAGGTATGAGGTTCATTTCGCCATAATGTTTGGTTTAATACTTTTTATTGGTGTGGTTTTAGGTGATGTTTGGATAGGTATTATTGGTATGATGTTTATGTCCTTTGGTGATGCTGTTACAGGTCTTGTTAGAGCTTTTAGACAGCGTAGGCAAGTTAAATCTTGGGATGGCACTATTGCTATGTTTATTACATGTTCCATTATAGCCTTCTTTAAATATGGCTTCTATGGGGTTTTAATGGGTTTGATAGCTAGTTTGGTGGAGCGTATTCCAGAA
>JAWBOZ010000108.1:880-3738 GCA_038825625.1 Methanomethylicia archaeon
TCATTGTTGGTTTCCATTGATGTATCAGTTAATAATGTTCTTAAAAGTTCTTCTATTTTCTAAAAAGTCGCATTTTCAGAATAAAAAGAATAGAAACAGTCTCTGCTTAACTAAAACGGTAATTTATCATGTTTCTTATATTCTTATTTGGACTAACGCCATTAAATGATGATAATGTTATGATTCCACTGGTTTCTGGGATTATGGCTTATTCATATAATTTGCTTCCACTCCTCAGACTATAAACCTCTAACTTTATGCAGTCTGTTCCTCTCTATGTATAAGTCTACTTTCCTCTCTGAGATGACAAATTCCACTGGCTGTCTAGTACCGTTGGACCATATGTAAAATCTTAATTCTTCTAAGTTATCCCTTTCCGGTATTAGTGGTGTGGAAATGTCTGCAAATTCATCCTTTTGCTCAAGATATAGTAATCCACCTCTATTAATCACGTTCATTCTTATAACCCCACCATAACCCTCATATACTCCTGTGAGCATTTCCAAGGTTTTCTGAATCTTTATTATTGGTACATCATCAACCTTCCTACCCATCATTACTGCTAAGATCGTATGTGCCACTGTTATGTATGGGAATCCAGTGGTATTGGATGCCATAACTATTCCAATTCTCTCCTCCGGTATGAATGCTGTATAAGCGCTTGAGCATCCTGTGGATCCACTATGTCCCACCATTTTCCTCTCAAAGAAGTCTTCTGTTATCCCCCATCCATATCCATATCCCTCTCTACCATAATATGTTCTAGGTCTTTCTACGTGTATTTTCTGCATTTCCCTTATACCTTCAGGTTTTGCTAATTCAACATTGTCTATCTTACCTTCATTCATTGAGGCCATGATGTACCTTGAGAATTCAATTACTGAGCTTACCAATCCACCTGCAGCATAAATTAATTTGTCGAAGGGCATTTTAACCTTCATAGGATTCCCCTCTCTATTCTTCCAGTATGGTGTTATCCTATCTGAGTCCCTTTCAAATTCATCCTTTAGAAATGTGCTTCTATTCATATTTAATGGCTTCAATATTTTCTCCCTTATATACTCATGCTATTCTAATCCGCTAATCTTTTCTATAATGTCTCCAAGAATTGTGTATCCTGCATTTAGATAGAAATATCTCTCACCTGGGTCTGCAGCCACCTCCTCTTGAGCATTGTTTATATATCTATAGAAGTCTTCCATGCTACTCATAGGTATGAATGTTTCCCTCACCCCAGTTGATTTCCTTAAGCTTATTACTGCCGTGTTTAGGGATGGTATTCCAGAGGAGTGTGATAGTAGGTGATGTATTTTTATTGTTTTTCCTGTCTTCCCAATTTTTAATGGTACATACTTGTTTACTGGGTCATCTAAGCATATTTTCCCCTCCTCCCTTAATTGCATTATTGCTAATGCGGTCATTGATTTTGTGCAGGATCCAAATCCATACAATGTGTTTACTGTGGCTGGGAGATTTTCATCTAGGTCTCTTGCTCCAAAAGCTTCTGAATAAATAATTTCTTCCCCCTTTATTACCGCTATGCTTAAACCTGGGGTTTTTGTCTTCTCCACGAGTTTTGGTATGGTTTTATGTGAAAGATCCCTTATTTCCTCCAATATATCCATGTTTATAATATCTTTACTGCAAGTATATCTATTTTTGGATGATTAAATTTTTAAACTATATTTACATGTATAAATATTGGTGATCCCTTCTGCCAATAGACTACTATTCCGCTTGTATACCATATAGTTTGACGAATCTAGCTTCACAATTGATCTCTCCAGCACTTGTACGCATAGATATTAACATACCTGTGGTGGATGGTAGGATAATGGAGGATAATATGAGAATTATTGCTTATGCACATATACTTGAACTCTTATCTGAATATGCTGGTCTCGTGGTTGTTGCTCATCAAGGTAGGCCTGGCGATGAAGATTTCATTCCATTGAAACAGCATTGGATTTCTTTGAGAAAGCTTTTACCATCAAAGATAGATATAGATTTCATTCCTAAAGATAAAGTTTTTAGTGATGATACTAGGGTTAGGGTAAGGGAGCTTAGAGAAAATGAAATATTACTATTAGATAACATTAGGATGTTTGAGGAAGAGCAGAAGTGGAATCCGGAGAAATCTCAATTCTTAAAATTCTTTAAGGGTATTATTAAGAGCTGTGTTAATGATGCCATACCAGTTTGGCATAGAGCTCACACCAGTGTTATGGCTTTACCATATATTGCTAATACATGGGTTGGTTTGAGATCTATGTATGAGCTAAAGGCTTTAAGTGAAGTTACCCAATGCGCTAATGATTGTGCAATAATCATGGGTGGTGCAAAGCTTCAGAAGCTTCAATACTTAACTTCAATACTTTCCAGGATGGATGGTTTCACTGGAGGTTTACCAGGTCAGCTTGTGGCTAGGGTTAAGGGTTATGATCTAGGGCCTAGAAACAATTCTTTCCTTGAAGCTAAAATGTCTAGGGAGGATTTTGAAGCTGCAAAGGTTTTGGCTGAAAAGTTTAATGTTGCATATCCCGTGGATTTTGTTGTTTTGGAGAATGGTGAGGTTAAGGAGTTGGATTTGAAGGATATGTCTAAAAGTAATGGTATTATCATGGATATTGGAAGTGAAACTGTGGATCTATATGCGAAGAGGCTTCAGGAGAAGCTTTATAGGATTCGTGCCGGACCTCTTGGAGTTTATGAGAAGGGTTTCTCCAATGGTGTTGAATTAACAAAACTTATTGCTGGTATGGGACTTATATTTCTGGGTGGTGATACCACGGCTGAAATTGTTAAGTATGGTTTAGATAGAATTATTTTGAGTACTGGAGGTATGCTCTGCATTAGTG
>JAWBOZ010000109.1:0-3715 GCA_038825625.1 Methanomethylicia archaeon
CGCATTTGCTATTAAGAGTCTAATATGGTCATCCATTTTTGATCCCCAACACAATACGTTTCCAGCATTCCATGCATCTCCAGCTCCAGTGGTTCTTAGCACATTTACTTTGAAGCATGGTGCAATCACTATTTTACCATTTCTTGCTGTAGCTGAAAATTCTGGTGTATGTACATCTAATCTAAAATCTATTTCTTCTGAAATTTTTATGATAGTTTCTTTAATATTTTTTATTTGATATCTATCTTTTAGTATTATTTTGCTTATTATATCTATTTCATTTTCATTTAGGCTTAATGCATCTATGAGGTTCCTCTTTTCAATTTTATGCATCAATTCCTTTAAATCTTCAATTCTATATTTGGGGTCTCCTAAATCTAAGTATACTTTACCCCTTCCATTCTCCTTAACTTTTTCAGCAACTCTTTCCACAAGTTCGGTTCCATGTTTATTTACATTCCATGTGAATAAGCAAATATAGTCTGAGTTTAATATGGCTTCCCAATTTTTCTCATCAAGTTTCTCCATTCCAAATTCCGATAACATCCCTGGATAACTCATCATTATGTTCACTTGTTTACCCATATATTTCCCCTCTATTATTGTGGTTACTGCTTGTGAATCGAATAGCTTCACATTTTCTAAATCTACTCCAATGGCATCTCTTTTTAATATCTCCATTCCAATACTATTTGCACATGTTATTAATTTCACATTTACACCAAGTTTTGCTATTGCTGATGCAAAATTTGCTGCACATCCTCCCCTCATAAAGTTTTGTGTATTTCTAAATATGTTCCCTCCACCACGTTTAGCTGTATTTAATATTTCTACCATCAATTCTTCTATACTTATTTCCATGTGTATGAAGTGATCTATGAAGAAGTCGTGTAATGCAACTACGTTAAACCTTCTTCTTTCATTTATTATCTTACTTATTATTTCGTCTAAGTTAATCATATCTTCATCCATCTTGTATATGAGGATGCTATTCTATTTAATGCTACCCTAAAATCATTTCCAATGGTGTATGTCCCATCCTCACGTCTATATGTTATTAATCCCATGGGTATTAAGAATTCTGACAATACCCTATATGTTATGCTCTTCTTTTTAGAGCTGAGTTTTTCATTTATCAATTGAGACATTTCCTGCGAATTTATGCTTAGTTTTTCCCTATCCTTATTGATGGCTATCTCCTTTACACCTTCCAGTATCGTTTTCGCTATCCTTTTGTATTCTTCACATCTACTGAAAATTATATCTAAAATTTCATCAATACTCATATTACTTCTAACCTTACTCACATCAAAATACATATACCCAGTTTTACGTGTTTTTCTTTCCAATCTTCTTGGCATATCCACTTCTAAATAATATTTTATATTTGATTATAAATAGTTGTTTTGGTTGAGGTGAATTTTACGTCTATTGGTGGATATTATAGATCCATTTTAGAGAAGGTTTATAATTATCTGAGTAAGCATGGTGAATTATCCTTTGAAGATTTGAGAAAGTGGGCTAAGAGTGAAGGTATAGGTTTAGCTTCTTTAACCGCTATTTTAAATGACCTTTTAAATGAGAATAGAATTTTTGCGCCACAAGGATTTATGGAGGTGGAAGATATTATTTGCAGTTTTACTGTGCCAAAAATAATTTCCACAAATAAATCTGTGGGGGAGGTTTCTGCAACAAAGGTTGAGATCGAATCTAAACCTTCAGCTCCTCAGAGTGTTATAAAAACTAGTGTTGAGAAGACTGATTTAGATTGGATGAAAGACCCTGATCTAAAGAGGGCTATAGAGTATCTGAATAAGTATCATAGTGTTGGTGTCATTAGATTTATATTAGATTTATCTGACATGGGTGTTTCAAATCCTGATAATCTCTTAAAGAAGTTAATTTCAATTGGCTATGTTGATTATTCTCATAGTGGAGTTATTAATGCTTCAAGAAATCTTCCTAAGATTTCTGATAAACGTTTATTGTCTGAATATATATAAATTAAATAATTTCATTTTATAATATAGAATACTTTAATTTTCCCCTAAATTATTCCTCTATTAATATCCCTTTTTAACTCATATTTTGAACATTTTCCTTATTTCTTCACCTAATGGTCTTTTTGTTCTTAATGGCGGTTTTAATCCTTCCAGTGACATTCCCCAAACCATTGATGTTATTGTGTACCCTGCAAAACTTTTGTCTTCTATGGTTGTGGGTATTATTTCTTTAGCATTATATTTTACCCTTAAATATGATAATACATCTTCCACAACTTCATGTGGGAAGCTCCTAGCCTTAAACATTATGAAACTGTTAGTTTGTGTTATTGGTTCTGAGATCAGTGATTTGTTGAATTCAAATAAATCCTTCCACTTCTTTTTAAAGTCTTTTAAATTGTCTAGGTAGGCTACTGTGAAGAATCCGCATTGGGGTGTTATTAGTCTTGTTATGTCTATTATGTCTATTGGTGGATTTGAGAATCCTCCATACTCCACTAAATCCACTAATCCTGATACTAGTGATGTTATTATTATGTTAGCTCTATCAACACCTTCACCTACGGTTTGGCTAAATCTCATCATTAATTCATTATCGAAAATTAATGGGTTTAATCCCTTCTCCAATAGGTTTCTTAATCCTATTATGGCGTTTCCAACTAGTAGGTCTCCTTCTCTACGGAAGGGTATTGTGCATATTGGTACAACTCTCACTCCAATCTCCTCTCTTATATCGCTGGATAATTCTCCCACCACTAGGGTTCCGCATCCTCCACCCAAACTTGAAACTGGTATTGCTATTTTAAATGAATTCTTTTTATGTAATGCCTTTAACTTTTTCAAGAGTTTTTCCTTATCTGTTTCATACGCGCTTTGACCTAGTTTAGGATCTTTTCCAGCTCCATATCCACTTAATGTTTCCTCTCCAATGGTTTCGAAAAGGAAGTTTGAATAATCCTTTATTCCCCTTTCATCAAAGTATGATTGAACCCTCTCATGATCCTTTTTACTTGTATTTACTGCAACAAAATAATTTTCTTTTGATCTTAGATTTTTGAATGTTGCATATGCTATTGAAAGTATTCTCTCACCAGCACTTCCAGTTCCAATAAATAATATTCCACCCATTTCAATCACTATTCAAAATATAATTATTTCATATTTTATTTATTAAATTATCTCTTTAGAAAAATTTAATTAATTATTTTTTTAATGGTATTAGGCACAGGAATTTTAATGGTTTATTTCCAATATTTATAACTGTATGCTTTATGTTTGGTGGTATGTATACTGTATATCCTTGTGAAACTTTATATTCCTTTTCTCCAATGAGAACCTTCCCTTCACCTTCTAAGAAGAACATTTCATGTTCATATGGATGCGTATGGTTTGGAGAGTTGCCCATGGGTTTTATTTCAAATAATCTCATGGCGAAGTTTGGTGCTCCATCTTTATCTGTTATCAGCCACCTAACATATATATCCTTTGCACCTTCAACATTAACTTCCTCACTTTTAACCTCTGTGTAATGTATAACCTTACCACTCATTTCTCTCAAATTATGCTATTTATTTTAATTTAAATCTTTATTTATCCTCCAGTGGCTGGTGGTAGTAATACTATTTCATCTCCATTTATGAGCTTTGTTTCTCTACTTGCTGGTTTATTGTTGTGCATAATTATTATTGGGCCTTCCCCATGTATATCCATTT
>JAWBOZ010000110.1:0-3658 GCA_038825625.1 Methanomethylicia archaeon
GGGAGATTAAACCTTCCCCTAAGATTCTCAATCCTCTTAAAGGATTCATAAATCCTATCTCTACTTATCAATCCATTATTAACAAGCCTAATAATGGAATCCTTCAAATCAAATATATAATCAAAATCAAAGCATCTTAAAAAGATGTCAAGTCCAGCCTTCAAACCATATGAAGCCACATCCCTAACATCAAATCTACCACTAATAGCCTTCATCTCCAAAGCATCAGAAATGATTACGCCATTAAATCCAAGCATACCCCTCAAAATATCCCGTAAAATTATTGATGAAAAGGTTGCTGGAAGCCTTGAAGGATCAATATTTGGAAATGAAACATGTGAAGTCATAATGCAAGATACACCTGAATCCACAGCAGCCTTAAAGGGTATGAGCTCCCTATTTAAAAGAGTATTCATATCCACATCCATCGATGGGAGATCAAGATGGGAATCTATGGATGTATCGCCATGACCTGGAAAATGCTTAGCAACAGCCATAACACCAAAAGACTGTATAGTTGAAATGTATCTTGAAACCATGGAAGCAACCCTCACAGGGTCATCACCAAAGGATCTAATACCAATAACTGGATTTATGGGATTAGTGTTTAAATCAGCCACAGGAGCAAAATTCATATTAAAACCCAAGGATTTAAGCTCTTCACCAGCAATACCAGCTATACACTCAACACATGATGGATCATTTGTGGCTCCAAGAGCCATAGCACTTGGTAAAGGTGTTAAATGGCCAGCCATCCTAAAGACTGATCCACCCTCATGATCCAAAGCCATCAACAATGGTGGAAGACCAATATTAATGGAGAAATTATAGAAATCACTTAAAAGCTTCCTAACTTGACGAGCCCCCCTCATATTCTTCCTAAACAAAACAATACCGCAAGGCTTAATCCTCCTCAAGATATCCATATGATCAGAGTTTAACTCGTAACCATCAAAACCAATCATGATCATTTGACCAACCAATAAATCAAGATCCAATACAAACACCACAAAACAATATATTCAACAACCCTAAAAATCTTACAAATAATAAGAAAGACTTAAAAATATGGGGAGAAATGGAAGAATGATGGAAATGGTTACAAAACACTTATATCAATATGATAGTTACCAGAAAATCTTCAAAGCAAAGGTTGAATCCTTTAATGATAGAGAAATAATCTTAGATGAAACATTATTCCATCCAGAAACAGGTGGAGTAGCCCATGACACTGGGAAAATTAGGGTGATGGGATTAGAATATGAGGTTCAAGATGTAAGAATAGACCATAACACGGGAAACATAATACACCTATTAAACATGGAACCAAGAATTGAAGTTGGAATGGAGGTTGAGGGAGAGATAGATTGGGGTAGGAGGTATAGACTTATGAGACTACATACAGCAGCACATATACTTGTGGCAGTAATGTATAATGATTATCACTCCCTAGTAACAGGTGGACAGGTGGATGTGGATGAAGCTAAAATGGACTTCAACATACCATTAATGAGTAGAGAAATATTTGAAGATGCCATAAGAAAGGTTAATGAAGCTGTGGAGAGAGCATTACCAGTAAAAATATACTTTTTAAAGAGGGAGGAAGCATTGAAAATACCGGGGATAATTAAATTGGCTGAAAAGATGCCTCCAGAAGTGGAGGAACTTAGAATAGTGGAAATAGAGGGATTGGATATTCAAGCAGATGGAGGACCACATGTAAGAAACACTAGGGAAGTTGGGAGGGTAAAATTAATAAAGGTACAGAATAAGGGGAAGGATAAGAGGAGAATATACTATACAGTAGAGTGAAAAGTAATGTTCAAGATAAAAATTGGAGAGGAGAGGTTAAATCCACATCAAATAGCAATACTATTAAAACTAAGGGATGGAATGGAGAGAACTGTCGACCTATTAAGAGATATGTATGAATTCGGCTTTGAATCAAAGAGCTCCTTCTACACATCACTCTCAGAACTAAGAGATAAAGGATACATAGAGATATACACAGATGGGAAAATAAAGCTTACAGAGAAGGGGTTGGAAATAATAAATAAGATACCACTATTAATAGAGCCAAAGTTAAAATCAATAATGAAATACATATCATTCATAATGGAGAAAGCTTCGGAGGAAAAATTGAAATATACAAGTATTGCAAGAGGACTGGAAGATGTAGAGGAATTGGAGGAATATAAGCAATTTCTTGAGGAGGAATTAAAGATTGTGGAAGAAAAGCTTAGGGGATGGAGGAGGATAAGGATAGAATAGTACAATAATAAAATTTAAATACAAATTTGTACTAAAAAATTCTGGGAGTACAAATGTGTAATGATGAAAAAGTGGAAAAGGAAATAAAAATGGTTATTGGAGGACTGGAAACACCAATAATAAAAATGTTCAAATTTAAACATGAGGGAGAACAAGAGAGATTCCACATAAAGGATGAAGGAGAAAAATACATAATAACCGTAGAAACACCTGGAGTAAAGAAGGAGGATATAAAAATATACTTAAATGAAGACACAATAAGCATAACAGCTAAACCATCAATAAAACTACCGAGAAGAATAGAGGAATATAAATATAAAATAAAGCTGGAGGAACCAATAGAAGTGGAAAGTGCAAAAGCAAAGTATTTCGAAGGAATACTGACAATGGAACTGTTAAAGAAGAGAATTGGCAGAGAGTTAAAAGTGGAATAAACAAACATTAAATCTTCCCAAATTTTTCAGCTAATTTAAAATAAGAATAAGTTAAATTTCTAATAAACATAAGAGTATGATGATGAATATTGAACCCTATACAAAAACTATGTGAATTGAGGTTTAAGGAGGAGAAGATAGGTTTAGGCATAATGTCTGGAACCTCCATTGACGGGGTTTCCATAGCCATAATCAAGATAAGTGGCAATTGGACATCCACCAAATTCAAAGTAATCTATAGCAACACATATGAATATAAAGACGAAATAAGGAAGGAAATACTGAAAATAACAAACCCAAAAACTGGAAACGTGAAAAGGATATGCCAATTAAATTACGTTTTAGGAAGGATATTTGCTGAAAAAGTTTTGAAAGCCATAGAGGAATCAGGTTTAGATAGAAGTGAAATAGACTTCATAGCAAGCCATGGACAAACAATATATCATAACCCAAAAATCGAAGACATACAAGGATACAAAACTAGATCAACACTACAGATAGGTGAACCATCAATAATAGCTTATGAAACTGGAATAATAACAATAGCAGATTTCAGACATAAAGATGTGGCTGCAGGGGGTAATGGAGCTCCCATAAGTGCATATGCAGATTACATAATATTCAGAAGTAAACATAAGAATATGGCTATACAAAACATTGGTGGAATAGCCAATGTAACATATATACCAAGAAATGCAGAAATAAATGATGTAATAGCTTATGATACTGGTCCAGGAAACATTATAATAGATACATTAGTTTACAAGATGACCAATGGAAAGATGAGCATGGATATAAATGGTGAAATAGCGGCTAAGGGAGAAGTGAATATGGAATTAATGAAATATATGATGAAGCATTCATATCTAAAGATGAAGCCTCCAAAAACCACTGGGAGAGAGGATTTTGGAGAGACATATGTGAACAAGATATTGAGGGAAGCCCATAAAATG
>JAWBOZ010000111.1:0-3650 GCA_038825625.1 Methanomethylicia archaeon
CTGATATACCATCTTTAGTTGATGATATAGAATTTAATTTAAATAGGGATTCTCTAGCATTCAAATCAAGTGTAGTCCTACTAACCGTGGTCATAGCACTTATACTTGTAGATTGAAGCTCATTGCCAATGGATGTAGCCATGTAAGGTTTAACATCATAATACTTTTTGGCAATGCGACGTGCAATCACATAATTGTAAAATATAGGTATAAGCCCAGATGCAACATACACAGATATCAATAACAATTCCTCAAACATTAAAACCACCAATAAATAATTAGGCATTAATTAAAATATGGCTCTTATCAGTTTACAAATGTAAAAATCCTATAAGGAATACAAATGGAATACTCTTAGAATTATTATCCTCCACGTATCAAATTTATGAATTCATATGTAGCTTTCCTCGGATCCTTAGATCTAGTTATAGCTGAACCAACAACAAAAACTTCAACTCCAGCATCCATTAGAGGTTTAACTTTATCCAAAGTTATCCCACCAGCCACAGCAACGGGAATACTAAGCTTACTACAAGCTTCATTAATATAGTTTATTAAACCTTCATGAACAGATATCCCCAAAGCCCTTTGAACATCAATACCCATATGGAAGCAAACCATATCCACACCTAAATCTTGAACCTCCAATGCACGTTTCAATGGATTTAATGATGAAATTAGATCCACAACAATCTTCACACCATAATTTCTAGAAGCCCTCAAAGCCTCTAAAATAGTTGCATCACTTGCAACACCCAAAACACTAATAATATCAGCCCCAGAAGAAGCTGCCAATTCAACCTCAATAAAACCAGCATCCATACACTTCATATCAGCCACAATAACAGCTTCAGAAAGAAGATTCCTCAACCTTCTAATAGCCTTAACACCCTCACTCTTAATAAGAGGTGTACCAGCCTCAATCCAAGTGCAATCCCCAAACCAACATTTAGAAGCCAGATCCTCAGCAAAACTTAATTCAACAACATCCAAAGCTATTTGAAGTGATGGAAACATGATTTTAGGAATAAATAACACCAAAATTGATAATGGAAAAGAAATATAAAAATGTTGAATTAAAATAAATCTATGAATAAAAGGAAATCATCAATACTGCTAACCCTCATACTAATATTATCATTAATCATAGAGGTAAAAGCACAACAAATTCCGGGGAAAATTATTCTAAAATATTATTTAAGCATTAAGAATCAAGGTGAAATGGAATATTCATTGGAAGATATGAGGAAAATGATATTATTAGCATGGGATGACTATCAGAAACTGCAAAACTTAAAAGTAAGCGTTAATGGAAACCCCATAACAATAACAAATTCAACTGTAAATGAAGATAAAAACATAGTGGTTCAATTAATGGGGATGCCCAATTCACTGCCACCAAAAACACAAATAAAAATTGAGATAGAGATGGAAATCAACTTATCACCAAGACAATCACCAGAAATAAGCATAGATGAATCTGGAAAATTAAATGAAATACCCGAAAATCTAAGGGAGAAATATTGCCAACTCACGGGATTATGGAATATGAGTAGAAATGCTCAAATCATAGCGAAAAACATAGCGCAAAATAAAACAAACGTTATGGAAATACTTGTTTCCCTAATAAGATGGATAGAGAACAATATTGAAATACCAACATCTGGAGGAGCCAGAATCCCCCAATACCCAGATGAAACAATAAACTCTAAAATTGGAGACTGCGATGACCAATCAAACTTGCTGGTAGCCATGTGTAGATCTCTTGGAATACCAGCATACATACAAATGGCATTCATATATATTGAAGATAGAAGATTTGAAGACACTATGTTTAACGGTAGATACAAGCTAACCGCAGAAAACGCTGGTGGACATGCATGGGCAAGAGTGTATGTTCCACCATGGGGATGGATAAATGTGGATATGACATACTATATACCATACGAAATCCATGGAAGAAACATTATTAGCATAAATCCATTAGACCACATGAGGAATGGAGCCTTGTACATATCCACAACTATAATAACTGAGAACTTTATTTCAGGAGATTACATAAATGATCTAAAGAATTGGATGAAGGATCTTGAGAAATACAATCTAATGTGGGAGGAGAAATACTCAATAAATATACAAACAACATACCCATACCAAACATTAACAGATCCAGTAATCTTAGGAGTAGCAGCCCTATTAATAGGTTTAACTGCAACATTAATAATTGCATACATAAAGATTTCAAAAAGGAAAACAATGAAAACAATTAATATACAGTTAACCCATAAATTATTTAGATACTTATGATGGACATAATTGAAGTTATAAAGGGTAGGAGAAGTGTAAGGAAATTTAAAATTGGAGTGAAAATTCCAAAAGAAGATTTAATGAGAATACTTGAAACAGCAGTATATGCACCATCAGCTGGAAACAGACAACCTTGGGAATTCATAATAGTTGAAGAGGAGGAAAATAAAGCCAAGATAGCTATGGCAGCATACCATCAAACATGGATCACTGAAGCCCCAACAATAATAGTTGTATGCGCCAATGAAGATAGGAGTGCATCAAGATATGGAGAGAGGGGAAGAACACTATATTGTATACAAGATACAGCAGCAGCAATACAGAATATACTATTAACAGCACATGGCATGGGCTATGGAACATGCTGGGTTGGAGCCTTCAATGAGGAGGAAGTTAGAAGAATATTAAGCATACCCATAGGGGTTAGACCAATAGCCATAATACCCATAGGAAGACCTGATGAAAAGCCTATAGCACCATCAAGAATACCCATAGAAAGATTAATACACCATGAAAAATACTGAGAATACAGTTAGAATACAAAAGTATTTGAAAAAGACACTTTACATATACAAAATAAATAATGAGAAATAATTTTGAAAATAAAATAGTAATCAATGAATGAGAAAATATTACTGATGCATAGGAGGATTGCTAGAAAAATCTTGAGAAATGGAGAAAGATGGAGAGAACTATCCATATTCACATCAAAAACTGATAGTAGACAAATAACACCTGAAATACTAGCAATAATATTAGCTGAAGAAAATTTAAAGGTAAATAATGGGGAAAGCATAACACTAATAAATTCCAAAAGAATGCCAATAGAAACACTACTGGAAATAATGGACAAACTTGAAATAAATTCAAAAATATGTAGATTCAGCCATAAGAAGACAGAGATTCCATGGATCCCAAAGATTAAGCTGAGCATAGAGAAGATTAGGGAGGGTGCAAGCATATTCTCAAAAATACTAACAAAATATTGCGATCAAAGAAGAACATTTGAAGAATTAGAAAAGGAAATCATGGAAATTGATGACATAAACGATCTAAGCAACTTAATGATAAAAGCATTCACACCACCAAAAATACGTGAAGAAATAGCTTCAGAAATAAAGGAGAAGATAAAGAGGGGAGGGAAAATGGAATTAATAACCAGTACAGCTGGGATCATTGGAGGAGCAATATTTAACCCAATGATCTTAGCGCCAAGAGGGATGGCATTAATGCAAAAAGCCATAAAAAGCATGAGGAATAAGAGTGAAGATAACATCATTGAGGAATACGATCCCAAAGCATTAAGTGAAATAGCATCAATAAGTAATGAAGAATTATTGGAG
>JAWBOZ010000112.1:0-3648 GCA_038825625.1 Methanomethylicia archaeon
ATTAGTTATTTCATCATCCTCCTTTAATCTGTTTTTTGTTATGTAATTCATATATTCCATCCACTCAATTTTCTTGATTTTCAGTATTTCATTTCGTATTTGTTCTCCAAGTATATTCATCATAAATTCACTTCTTTCAAATTCTTCTATGGCTTCACCAAGATTTGATGGGAGTGTTGCATATTTCTTTTCACTCTTATATGTGTTTTCTTTACTTGCCTCCTCCGTTTCCATATTGTTTTCTATACCATTTAATGCTGAAGATATTATTACTAATATTGCTAGATATGGGTTGCATGATGGATCTGGGTGTCTATACTCTATTCTGCATAAATCTTTGTTTATCAAATTTGGTACTCTAATTAGTGTGGATCTATTTCCATAACCCCAGCATATCCTATTTGGTGCTTCATATCCTGGTTTAAGTCTTTTATAAGAATTTACTGTGGGCGCCACTATGAGTGAGATTTCTCTTGAATGTCTTAATATTCCACCTATTGCACATATTGCCATTTTGCTTAAATTGCCTGATCCTTCATCATAGAATAGATTTCTATCTTCATTATCTAGTATGCTTAAGTGTATATGCATTCCACTGCCATTCATATCCTTGAAGGGTTTTGGCATAAATGTTGCCTCCAACCCACATCTTTTTACAACATCTTTTATCAAAATTTTTGATAGGATTATATTATCTGCTATTGTAATTGGATCTGAAGCTTTTATTGCAAATTCATATTGTCCTTCGGCAACTTCATGATGAATTTTCTCCACATTTATTCCAACACTTAACAATTTTTCCATTATTTTCAATTGTATTCTTTCCGATTTTGTATATGGTGCTATTTCAAAATATTGATCTTGATCATATGGCATTATCTTCTCTCTCTTCTTTACTATGAAATATTCTATTTCTACTCCAACCTTGAACTTTAGATCCTTCCCCTCTAATTCTTTGATATAATTCTTTAATTTCATTCTTGTATTCTTTAAGTATGGTTTTCCAGGTGTGCTTTCAATATCACATATAGCTATTCCAACTCTTCTTCCATATACGTCAATGGTTTTTATTGTTTTTTGATCTGGTTTTGCTATTAAATCACTTTCTTCTATTGGTGTGTGTCCTTTGATGGATGAGCCGTCGAAGCATATTCCATTGTAATTTCTAGGGTCCTTTTTCAATATCAATCCTCTAGGTCTTCCATTTATGTCTATTATTATTGGTTTTAAATATTCGATTTCATTTTCATTGTTTTTATTCAGTTTTTCAAGCACAAAAGATTACTATTTTCAGTTAATTTAAGATTTTCTATTAAAATTTTTCATTATATGTTCATTGAAATTTTATTTTTATTCATGTGTATTCTTGTCTTGAGTATTATCTAATGAATTATTTTTAATAAATTTTTCATTTTCTAGTTATTCTTGCTTCTATTTCTATAATTATATTCCTTAAACCTTCAACGGTGACTTTTCCATCCCTTATTATTTCATTCCTTTCAGGTATGATTATCCTACCCTTATATAGCCCACTTGGATTGTTGAGATAAAAAATTTGTAAGGTTAGTATTGCCATGTTTAATCTTTTCGGTCCATATTCCCTTAGTAATTCCTCTATTTCCCCCCTTGATATTCCAGTTCTCTTCCTAATTGAGCTTATTATTCCCTCAGGATCTTCATCCATTACCTCTAGTATATCATTTATGTTTAGATCTTGTTCCTTTAGGAAGTCCTTTAGTGCATCCCTCAGTTTTACGTATATTTCCATTACGTTATTCCCATCTGTCTTTTTGCTGCTTTTATTAAATTTCTCATTAGTATTGCTATTATCATTGGTCCAACTCCGCCTGGTACTGGTGTTATGGCTGAAGCCTTTAATTCCACTTCATCCATTTTAACATCCCCCACCAATTTTTCTCCTATATAATTGAAACCGCAATCCACCACCACTACCTCTTCTTTAACCATTTCTCCAGTTACTGTTTGTGGTTTTGCTATGTCCACTATGAGTATATCTGCTTCCTTTGTATGTTTTATCATTTTTTGTGATGTTGGTTCGCATAGTGTTACGTCTGCTCCGCTATGGAGTAGTAGTGCTGCCAATGGTTTTCCAGTTAGTTTTGTGGCTCCTAGGATTACTGCATGCTTCCCATTAACTTCAACATTGTATTCTTTAAATAATTCCATTATCCCTTCTGCTGCTGGTGAAATTAAGCATTCTTCATTTAAGTATAGTTTTCCAATGTTTGTTGGATGTAATCCATCTATGTCTTTATCGGGGTTTATCTTGTTTGTGATTCTTTCTTCATTTATATGCTTTGGTAGTGGTAATTGTATGACTATGCCATGGGTATTCTTATCCTCATTTATCTTCTCCACAATCTTAATCAAATCTTCTTCACTTACACTTTCTGGTAAACTATGTATTTCTGATTCCATTCCCAATCGTTTTGCCCTTCTAGCTTTCATATTTACATATGATGTTGATGCTGGGTCTGTTCCAACAAGTATTAATGATATTTTTGGGTTTACCCCACTTTCCCTAAGTTTATTAACTTCTAATTTTAATTCTTCAAAAATTTTGTTGGATAATTTGTTTCCATCAAGTATTTTCACCATATTTTCCACCTATCTTACGCCTATTATTTCTCCAGTTTCTGGGTCTAGATCTATATTCTCAGCAGCGGGTTCTGTGGGTAATGCTGGTAGTGTACTTATTTCACCACAGTATGCTACTATGAATCCTGCTCCACCAAATACTTTTAAATCTGTTATTGTTATTTTGAATCCTCTTGGTCTTCCAATTATTTTTGGATCATCTGTTAATGATAGTGGTGTTTTAGCCATGTTTATTGGTAGATTTGAGTATCCCCATCTATTTATCCTTCTCATGCTTGTTTTTGCATCATCAGTGAATATTACATCATCTGCCCCATACATTTCCCTTGCTATTATCTTTATCTTCTCTTCTATGGGCATATTTATATCATATAAGAATTTGAATTTAGATTCCCTATTATTTAGTGTTTCAATTATTGTTTTTGCCAATTCTATGCCTCCATCCCCTCCCCTCTCATATACCTCTGATAATGCCACCGGTATCCTCCTCTCCTCACACCAGTTTCTTATATATTCTATTTCCTCCTCCGTGTCACCCTCAAACTTATTTATAGCCACCACTGCTGGTACCCCAAATTTTAGTACATTTTCCACCTGTTTTTCAAGATTTTCTATCCCCCTCTTTAATGCTTCAATATTTGGTTTTGTATGGTCTTTCGCTCCTCCATGCTCTCTAAGTGCTCTAATGCTTACCACAACTATTCCTAAATCCGGTTTAAATCCACCTGCTCTACAAGCTATGTTACAGAATTTTTCAAATCCTAGGTCTGCTCCAAATCCTGCTTCCACTATTGCATAATCCGCTAGTTTTAATGCCATTTTTATTGATATCACGCTTGGTGTTCCATGGGCTATATTTGCAAAGGGTATTCCATGAATAAAGGCTGGTGTACCCTCCATTGTTTGAACTAAGTTTGGTTTTAATGAGTCCCTCATTATTGCCGCCATACATCCATCACATTTTATATCTTTTGCTTTTACGATTTTCCCATCTTTACTTAATGCAACAATTATATTTCCAAGTCTCTC
>JAWBOZ010000113.1:0-3633 GCA_038825625.1 Methanomethylicia archaeon
ATTTACAACATTAGAAATGTTCCCACCACAGTGGCACACATAAACTCCAATTCTAACATCATCAGTCATGGTTTTCACCACTAGTTTAAAGTTTATTTTTCCTCTACCCTTTTAGCCCTAATATATATTTATGGATTATGTTTGTATAGTAAATTATTTAAGGAGTTAGATGTAATCTTAATTACGTTATGGTGGGTAATCATGAGTGAGAAGTATGTTTTACGTGAAGGCTTCTATTATATTGCCGATCATACATGGGCTGAGCTTCTCCCTGATGGAAGTATTAGAGTTGGTATAACTGACTATGCTCAAAAAATGTTGAAAACAGTTAGACGTATAAGATTGGAGAGTGTTGGCACACAGTTTTCACAGTATGAACCATTTGGAGTTATAGAATCAACAAAGGCAACAAGTGATCTAATAGCACCTGTGAGCGGTACCATAAAGCAGGTTAATGAGAGAGCCTTAAAACAACCATCATTGGTAAATGTGGATCCATATGGAGCTGGATGGTTAATTATAATTGAACCATCAAATTGGGAAGAGGAAAAGAATGAATTATTAACTGCTGAAGAGTATTCGCAACATCAACAATAATATTTCTGTGGGGCGTAGATATTGAGTTTGGAAGAGCAGAAAGTGTTATTCTATGATGATAAGAAATGCTCTGGGTGCCTATATTGCATGGAGACTTGCTCATATAGACATTATGGCATAATCGATTTAAATAAATCATATTTATATGTTGCATTAAATCCTGAAACTGATAAAACTTTTATAAATAACTATTGTTCTCATTGCCAAGACCCATTTTGTATAGCTGCATGCCCAGTGGAACCTAAAGCTATAAGCAAAGATCCTAAAACAGGATTCGTAAAGATTAATCCAGCATTATGTATTGGTTGTAGAAGTTGTAATTATGCATGTCCAATATCAATACCATTCTTTGATGAGAAGTTGAGGGTTAGTGTTAAATGTGATGCATGTGATGGCGAATTTCTATGTGCAAAGTATTGCAGTACTGGGGCATTAATAGTTTTATCTAGGAGAGAAGTTTATGAGCGGTTGAGAAAATGAGCATTGATGAATTTAATGTTTATCCATTAAGAAAGAGTATTATTGGTTTGCAAGATTCATTAAAAACTCCTATCAAGAACATTCTAAGCTTAGGTCATGTTCCAATGTTATCGAGATATATGCAGAGATCTAGGATTAAAATGGGTTTACCTGACATTCCTCCAACAGCTTATAGTAAGAAGGATGCTGCAACACAAATTTTGGAGATGGCAAAAATTTTGGATTTTGAGAATAAGTTTGGTTTTGATTTGAATAAAAGAATTTTCAAATATTAATGGAGGTTCATGTATGCTTGAATACAGTTTTTTCCTCGGCTGCTACATTCCAGCCATGCAACCATTCGCTGAATCAGCCATGAGGAAAATATCCAAAGCACTCAACATAAATCTTCTTGATATTAGTGGCGCAACGTGCTGCCCAGTTCCAGAAATAGCTAGACTCGTTGATGAAAATTTATGGCTTACCGTAGCTACTAGAAACCTCTCCCTAGCTGAACATGTGGGTAGAGATATTATGGTTATGTGTAATGGTTGTTGGGAAACATTATATGAAGCTAGAAATGAGATACTACATTCAGAAGAATTAAAGGATAAGATCAATGAAAACCTTAAGAGTTTTGGATTGACTTTTACGGGAAACATAAAAGTTAAACATTATGTTGAGATATTATTTGAAGATGTGGGGTTAAATATCATTAAAAATAATGTTCATATCGATTTAAGCTGGCTTAATGTGGCTTTGCATCCTGGATGTAAGCTATATAAGAGTATAGATGAAAAGAATGCTAAATATTTGAGGGAAATTGTAAAGGCATTGAATGTGAATGTTTTAGATTATGGTTTGGAACGTGTTTGCTGCGGCTATCCATTAATGTTGTACTCTGTTGATAAAGCTACTAAAGAGAGAACTAAATGGAAGCTTGATACTATAAAGAGTATTAATGCTGATGCAATAGTTGTTGCATGTCCAGCATGCTATGATCAATTTGAAAAAACGCAATTAACATTAAAGGATGAAGGTTTAGAATATAGTCTTCCAATAATACATTTAAGTGAACTATTGGCATTAAGTTTTGGTATTCAACCAAAGGAAATAGGATTTGACTCCCATGGTGTTTCAACAGAAAACATAGTTCGTAAGTTGGTGGGTTAAAATGGTTTTTAAACAGAAAATGTTTGTGTATGCACCTTGGATTTACCATCTTCATGCTGGTGGATGTAATGGGTGTGATATTGAGCTTGTAGCTGCACTTACACCCAGATTTGATGTTGAACGTTTTGGCATTAAACTAGTTTCCTCTCCTAGACATGCAGATTTACTAGTCGTTACGGGACCTGTTACAAAACATGTTGCACCATTTATGGAAAGAGTTTATATGCAGGTTCCAAATCCGAAAGTTGTTATAGCTCTTGGGGCTTGCGCTTGTTCTGGTGGTATATTCAATGATGTAGATGGTGAGGAAACTTATGCTATTGTTGGTGGAGTTAATAAGGTGATACCTGTGGATGTTTATGTTCCTGGATGTCCACCTAAACCTGAAGCTATAATTAATGGTGTTGTTAAAGCTGTTGAGATTTTAAGTAATAAATGTAAAGGTGGTAAGATTGAAAATTAACTATATTTACATGCCAATTTTAATATCAATATTGTTAATAACTTTTTGTTTTTGGCTTATACCATTCGTATCTAATTTTATATTATTAATATTTCTTGTGGAGGTTGCTTCAGCAGCAACCTTCTACTTAACTTTCATAGTTCTAACTCTATGGAATCAATCTCGCAGTATTGATTTGGAGTCAACATTTATGTGTGGACTTGCAAAGCCTCCATACATTGCATTAGATGAAATATACATTTTTAATATGCCCTTTATGGAGGTTGAAAAAGATGAACATTGAATTTACATTAATATTTACACTATTATTTTCATCATCGACATTATTCCTCTTACTAAATTTGAAAACAGCGTTAAAGTTTTCAATCTTCATTATGATCGCAGCATTATTCGTCAACACAGATACTTTATTTAAAGCCTTTATTAGTGGATTCTCATATATGCAATCAGATGTGTTTAGTTACATGTTAAGTTTGATTATGAGCGAGATCATATTAATTGTTGTTTCAACTTCTATCATATTCTCAGACAATTATTTCAATTTCAGCGATATGGCTAGAGGAAGAATATACTTCGGATTAATACCAATACTTTCAGCTACCTTAATTGGTTTATCAATATGTGACAACATTATTTTAATGCTGTTCTTTCTTGAGGCATCTACATTTTTAAGTGCTATACTTGTGCTTTATGGTGAGCGCAAGGATAGGGCCGTCTTTTCAACCATGGTTTATTTGGTTATGTCAATTATTGAATCAATTTTAGTTTTGTCTGGCTTATACTTTTTAACCAGAGGATATGGTTTGCAATTAGCTTTAACTGATATTCACGAATTGAGTAAGTATACTACCATCAGCAAATATGATGTGGAGTTGGCTTCTTATTTTATTCTCTTGGGTTTTGGTATTAAGGCTGGTGCTTCTCCCATTGCTTTGTTATGG
>JAWBOZ010000114.1:0-3629 GCA_038825625.1 Methanomethylicia archaeon
GGGCTAAGGTAATATTTAATTTTAAACAAGACGAACTTTAGTATTGTATAGTGATGTTGGAGATTCCTTATGCGCTCTTATGATGTTTGTGTTGTTGGTGGAGGTTTTTCAGGTTTATATTTCTCTAGTATAGTTGATGGTGAGGTTCATATTTTTGAGGAACATTCTAAGATTGGTTTACCTCTACATTGTGCTGGTATTATAAGTCCTAGAACCTTTAAATTGTTGGGTATCCCTTGGAGGTTTGTGGAAGCTAAATATGATGGGATGGTAATAAATTTTGATGGTTATAAGCTTTTTTGGTCTGGTAATCCTCTAGTTTTGAAAGTTGATCGTGTGGGAATTGAAGAATATTTTTATGATATTTGTTTAAGTAGGGGGCATACAATTCATTTTAATAATCATGTTTCCAATGTTGATCCCCGTGGCTTCATTTTTGTTGATGATTTGAAGTTTGAATCTAAAATTATTATTCTTGCAGAGGGGTTTAAGCGATTCTTCTCTAAATTTTTAGGGCTTATTGATTATGGTGACGACTTTTTCAGTTTGCAGGCTATGGTTAAGTGTAGAGTTAATGTTGATAATATTCATGTTTATATCGAATCTGTTTTAAGTGACTTTTTCTCTTGGTTTATCCCACTAAGTGATGACAAATGTATTGTTGGTGTAACCTCTAAGTATTCTAATGATCTTACATTTTTAATGAATTCAATGATTAAACGCCTCATATCTGGAGGCATGATCTCTAATGCTGATATTAATCAGTTCTTTAGTGGTATTGTTATTAGGGGGCCTGTGGGTAAACCTGGTTTAGGTAAAATTTTCGGTATTGGTGACACTATCCAAATGAATAAGCCCCTCAGTGGTGGTGGACTATATCCCATCTGTTTAGCTTCGAGGGAGCTTGCTAAATTAATAAATGATTATATTTGTGGAAGATTGGATTTTGATATCCTTAAAAATTATTATACCAAATTCTTCAGAGGTTTCTCTCGCCCACTTTCCTCTTCATATAAATTATCTACTCTAGCATTTTTAGGGGAGAAATTTTTACTTAAGAATTTTATTAAAGGTTTTTTCAAACTTGATGGGGGGAAGATATTTGATTTGGATTATGATGATCCTTTAAGCAATTTATTGCGTAGTCCAGGTTTATCCTTTAAACTTCTTTCAGCACTTTTATTTGGACTTTTATCATAATTTATTAGAAACTCTTATCTTTAAATCTCACTTTATACCTATATGTGTTTATGGATATTGTTAAAGTTGTTGAAGATAAGGTTATTAAAATCTATTTAGATTCTAAAGGTAATTATCCCTCTTCCCATGATCTTCTTCATGTTAAACGTGTTTTAAATAATGCGTTAACCATAGCTTCACATATGCATCTTTCAGATCGTGAGATTATATTATTGAGATTGGCATGTTTATTGCATGATATCTCTATACCATTAAATGGAGTTAAGGAAGATCATGCAATACATTCTGCTAATTATGCTAGTTCTATTCTTATAGACCATGGCTTACAAGCTGAAGATATTGAGATTATTTGTGGGTCTATTCGTGAACATAGTTGGAGGTTCGGCTTAAAACCCAGTAACATTGTTTCTATGATTTTACAGGATGCTGATAGATTAGATGCTTTAGGTGTTATTGGTTTTGCTAGAATGGTGACATATGGTGAGGTTCAGCATAGAAACTTGTATTTTGATTCGGAACCTATTCCAAAGTTTAGATGTGTTGATGAGAATTACACATTGGATCATACCTTCTCCAAACTTATCCTGCTTCCAGATTCAATGAATACTGAATTGGGTAAAAGAATGGCTAAATCCAGATTGAATATTCTATTATGGTTAATTAAGATCATGCAACTTGAGATTGAAGGATTAATATAAAAAGGGTGTGGTTGTGGAGATTTATTTATAATTCTTTAAAGCTATTCACTGTATTTTCATCTAGCCTCTTTAATAATTCAATTATTAGTTTTACAGCATTCTCCACATCATCTTTATGAACTACTCCCACATGGCTATGTATATGTCTTGTTGGTACTCCAATAACTATACTTGGTCTTCCCTCCTTGTATAGGTGTAGTCTGCCAGCATCAGTTCCTCCTCTAACCACTGTGAGTTGATATGGTATCTTAGCTTCTTCAGCTACTTGTATTACAAATTCCTTTAATCTCTGGTTTGGTATCATGGTGTTGTCTAATGTTATTATTGTTGGTCCCTTCCCAAGTTTTGATTGTGCTTCTCCTGGGGATATTCCTGGCACATCTCCAGCTATATCTACTTCCATTACTATGGCTATATCGTGATCTGCAATCCATTTAACTGTTTCAGCACCTCTTAATCCAACCTCTTCTTGTACTGTGGCTGCAGCGTAATATGTGTTTGGATGTTCTATATTGTTCTCTTTAATATATTTTAGTGCTTCCATAGCTACGAATGCTCCAATTCTATCATCAAAAGCTTTTGCAAATATTGTTTTACCATTAATTGATACTTGGAATTGTGAATATGGTGCAATGGGGTCTCCAACCCTTATTCCCATCTTCTTTACATCTTCTTCTGAGGTGGCTCCCACATCTATATACATTTGCCTCATGCTAACAACTTTCTCTCTTTCAGCTGGGGTTAAGAGGTGTGGCGGTTTTGATGTTATTACCCCTATTACGGGTCCATTCTTAGTCATTATGACCACTCTTTGTGCTAAGAGCACTTGATCAAACCATCCTCCAAGATTTGTAAAAGTTAAATATCCTTCTTTAGTTATGGATGTTACTACGAATCCAACTTCATCTACGTGGCCTGCTACAATAACTTTTGGTTTCTCTCTTTTACCCTTCTTTACGAATACTAGTGAATTTAGATTGTCCTTTATAACTTGGTCAGCATATTTCTCCATCTTGTCCTTTATCTTTTTAAGAACTATGTCCTCAAATCCTGATGGTCCGAATTCTTCTAAAATATCCTTGAGGAATCGTAGACTTTCTTCATTTAAAACGTACATGTATAATTTTATGAGCTGTATGTGTATTTAAAGTTTAGTTAATTTATAAATGGAAAAATAAGGGTTATTGTTTGAATATTTTTGGTGGTTCTCTAATTTCTGGTGGTATTGGGCTTTTATATTCTTTATCTCTAGTTTTATCTTTGAATTCTTTCCAAGCTTCTTCTATGAGCTTTGGTTTTGAAATTATTTCCAGTGCTGTTATTGCTATTACTTTTGCTGCATATATGCAACCTTTGTGTCCTATGCTTGTTCCTGCTGAAGCTACATTTTGCCATGAATGTCCTGGTGAACCTAAAACGAAGCATGCTGTTCCAAAGGATAATGTTGGTGTATGCCAACTCACGTCGCCTACGTCTGTGGATCCATGGCTTACCTCCCCCTCATCCCATGGCTCCCTAACATCCTCATCAAGTGTTACATCAACAAGTTTTTCCCATTCTGGAATTTTCATTCTTTTCAACATTGTCTTCTTCTGTTCTAATGGTATTGTTTCATGTATCTTCTTTGCGAATTCAAAGTCTTTATCGTCATCTACCACGCCCGCAATCAGTATCTTGTCGCTGGGGAAGCCGTGCTGCGCGAGGTGGTCGTAGTTGCGCTTGCCGTGAACC
>JAWBOZ010000115.1:0-3623 GCA_038825625.1 Methanomethylicia archaeon
TATTGCCCTTATTCCTGATTGGAGATTTGCTGTACCTCAAAGGGTTTATGATGGTTTTATTGGTGGTCTTAGAGAACCTGCATTCAGTGCTTTGATCGCTGATTCTACCCCAATTAGTAGGAGAGCTTTAGCTTATGCTGCATGGCAGATCCTTCCACCAATGTTTGGTTTGATTTCACCAATAATTGCTGGGGGTTTGATTGATGTTTATGGTTTGGTTCCAATGATGAGAATTTTCCATTTTATAACATTTATTTGCGCATTAACCGCTTCAACACTTAGATATAAATTTATTAGAGAAACCATGACTACACAGTTTGAAGCTTCTATCAAAACTTTAAATCTAAATGTACTAATTCACAATATTACACCACCATTTGAGTATATGAATAGGCCTTTAAAGGTTTGGCTTTTCATGAGTTTTGCAAGTACGTTGGTTGGGTCGGCTGCAAATCCATATTGGGTTGATTATGCTATAAATGTTATTGGTTTAAGTAGCATTTCTTGGGGGAGTTTGGATAGCATTAGGAGATTTCTAAATTTATTTCTAAGTCCAACTTTTGCATCATTATCTGATACTGCAGAAAGGTTTAGTAGATTAAAATTTATTATACCGGCAGCATTTATCTCGCCAATAACTAATGTTGGTTTTGCGTTTAGTAGAGACTGGATGGAAGTATATTTCTGGCTTTCATTGTCAACAGTTCTGTCAGCAATGTCTGCTCCAGCTTCTTCAGCCCTTTTAGCTGATTATATGCCTCGTGAATATCGTGGTAGAATAATGGCATCATTTAGCCTCTTCAATACCTTAGCATCTATGTTTGGAGGCATTTTAGGAGGTTATATTTACCAAAATGTTTCTAAAACCTTAGTATTCATATTACCTTCAATTATAGGTTGGATAAATGCCCTATTGATCTTAAAATATTTTGAAGAACCTAAGAGGAGATATGAATAGAGATGCTATTTAAAACATAACTCTTACACTTGATTTATTGGTTATATTGTTGCTTTAGATCTTTTAATTCCGGTTTAGATCCAATGATTATAGGTGTTAGTGAATAAAACTGGCTTAGAATAAATTTGGACTGGAAACTTTAAACTGAACTTTTCTGAATTTTCTTCAATATATAACTTAAAAAATTTAATATTAAAATTACAGCTATTCCAAGTTCTATTGAATATAAAATTTTAGGGAGGCTTTTAAATTTGGGTATTAATGTTGTTGATGCATCATATTTTCCGAAATCTTCATGGGATCTCTATTCCATTGCGAGAGAATGCTATTTTAGCTGTGGATGTTGGTTTTGCGCAATGTTTAAGTAATATGCTTTTAGAGACTTATGGAGAATAGAGGTATAAATGTTCATGAATTTTAATTATCTTGGTGATATTATGGGTAACTTAAAGATCATTGATATTCAAAATATGGTTGATGTTTGGATAAAGAGTTATGGTGATGGATATTGGAATCCATTATCCATGCTGGCAGCATTGGTGGAAGAGGTTGGAGAACTTGCTAGAGTTTTAAATTCTATAGAAGGTGGCAAGGGTGGAGGGGACATCAAACTTTTATCTGAAGAAATTGGGGATGTATTCTTTGCATTGGTGTGTCTATCAAACTATTATGATATTAATCTTGAGGATGCTATTAAAAGTACAATTGATAAGTATACCGTAAGAGATTCTAATAGATGGATAAAGAGGTGATTTAGCTTGGGTGATCCCTTTGGCTAAAAACTTTAGATATTCATTATATAAGTTTATTTCTATAATTGCACTCTACATATTTGTTTCAGCATTAATACAATATTTTGTAAACTATCTTTTGATATCTATTTTAAACATTGATATCACGAGTTACAAAATTTATATCGATATCTCCTTAGGATTGAGTTTTGGTTACATGCTTGTATATTATTTTTCTGAAATGGTTTATTGGTCCATTAGATTTAAATATGATCATTCAACTGCTGCTGCTCTTAGAAGCTTATTCAGGCTTTTAGGTATTGGAGCTATGCTTACAACCCTTGCTGGAGCTCTCTCAAATCCCACTGCTGGTGTGGCTTTAGGAGGATTTATAGGTATGATTATAGGTTACGCTTCACAACAAAGCTTGGGTCAAATAATGTCTGGGATATTCCTATTACTATCTAGACCATTTAAGATTGGTGATAAAGTGGAGATTGCTGGTATTGGTGGCTATGTTGAAGACGTCACAGCATTATTTGTCATAGTATCCACTGATGATGGTAAATTAATATACTTACCATGCAATACAGTTTTAGGTTCTAGAATAATAAAATATGCAGATTTAAAAAGGGGAGGGTAATTAATTCTCTAATAATACCATACATCCCTCAATACTCTAATAATGTTGCCGCCCACAACTTTGCTTATTTCTTCATCATTATAACCATTTTTAACAAGCCATCTAACAATATTCTTAAATTGTGATGGATTCTCTAATCCATCAACATATTCCACTTCTGGATACTCATAATCCCTAGTTCTAGATTCAGTTATTGATAATTCTCTGGAAAACACTTTATGTAATGCTACATGGTCTCCAAATAATGTGTCTGGGCCGAATGCCACGTGGTCTATTCCCACAAGTTTTTCTATGTATTGGAAGTGTTTCATAACAGTTTCAATGGTGTGTCTCCTATCATCTAATGTGAGTGTTGTGTGTGGAGATGCTTCAACACCAATCACTCCACCCTTCTCAGCCAATGCTTGAATAACTTCATCAGGCTTCATCCTTCTAGTAGGCCATAGTGTTCTGGCACCGGCATGGGTAATGAAGACAGGTTTTTTACTGGCTTCAATAGCTTCGAGGGAGGTTTTATCGCCAACATGGGCTAGATCTATGGCCATCCCAATTTTATTCATCCTTTCAATCAATTTATATCCTAAATCTGTTAATCCACGATCAATTTTATCTGCAAGTCCACCACCAAACTCATTCCCCTTGCTATATGTTATACCCATGCATCTAACGCCAAGGCCATATAACACATCTACTTTATCAATTTCGTCACCAATTCTAGGGGTACCCTCAATATGTATCACTACACCAATTTTCCCCTCTCTGTATGCTTTTTCAATATCCGATAACTTTTTAACTATGAATAAAAAGTCTTGATGTTCAATATCTGAATTGAATATTCCAATTTGATAAACAATATTATCCCAGCTCCAAGGATCTTTTGACGATATTGGACCTATACCGTCAAATAATCCATCAAAAACTACATCAACTCCGGATGTCGCTAGACCTTCAAAACCAGTCCACATTCTACCTTCTCTAATATATGTTGGAATTTCATTAGGATTCTCTGGGAAGACTGTGGAATGATCATGTAGAGAGATTATGATATTTCTCTTCAATATTTCTTCAACTCTCTTCTCTTCATTTTTACTTAACTCTATACTCTTTGAAGGAACTCTATCAACTTCTTTGGCGAGTTTAAAGACTCTGTAATCCCTCCCAGCATCTAGATATTGGAAGGATTTGTATCCACCATAAAACTTTTTCTTCAAATTTTACACCAAAATAAATATTATCTTTCTGTTGATAAATGTTAATATAAAGTGTATGTGATTCAAAATGTACATGTGTT
>JAWBOZ010000116.1:0-3613 GCA_038825625.1 Methanomethylicia archaeon
GAACAACTGTAGATGGTATTTATATTGTTATTCCTAAAGGGCCTGCAAAGTTTGTAATCAAAAGACATAAATTTGGTTTTTCGCAATCTTACTTAGGAACCGATTGGTTATCAGTGAGCGATTCACCATTTAAATTAAGTCCTTCAGAAATTTCTATTTTGTTTGATATTGTAAATATTGCTCCCTCTAATTTTACTCTTGATAAAGAGGATGATGAACCAGTTTTTTCGGCTCATTCTAGATTTAAACAAGTAGGAGAGGGTGGAAATGTACTATATTGTGATGGACATGTAGAATGGAAACCATTAATTATTAATGATATAGTTAAACAGAAAATTTTGACTAAAACCTTAACAAGTTCTGATCTGGCAGATCCAAATGTAGGAAAAAATGGGAATTGGTTTCGTCCTTCACGTTTAAATACAGATAGTGGAAATGAGGTTTTTTATCCAATATCAGTGCCTTAATGTTTCAAATATTGAGTAGAGAAATTACTCTAACTCTATCAAAAATATAGGTAAATCATTGGGTATTTTGAGTATATTATCCTTAATAGTATCTTCTTTAATAATGTTAAAATGCCAATCTAACATTTTATATTTCCTACCATTAAAAATTGGAGCATAAACAGTTAAACCTACACGACTAACTAAAACTGGTTCTTTACCTTTATCTATAGTGGCTCCTGGATTTGCAGACCAAATCCATTCTTTTTTTATTGCTTCATGATTGAGTTTAAAACCACTATTAAAACTTGTACTGACAATACTTAAAATTGCCTTTTTAGTAGTAGTTAAAGGTAAACCATCCGTACTTGTTATGCAAAAAGCAATATATTTTTCCTCATCTGTAACAGGATATGGCATATTTAATGGATTAAGAATTTGAATCTCATCAACAATAATAC
The DNA here is from genome assembly GCA_038825625.1 of Methanomethylicia archaeon. Taxonomy (GTDB): domain Archaea; phylum Thermoproteota; class Methanomethylicia; order Culexarchaeales; family Culexarchaeaceae; genus JAWBOZ01. The sequence continues at coordinate 908 of JAWBOZ010000116.1, forward strand.
CATTTTTAAATCTAATTTTATCACTATAATTTGCCATAAATCCTACAAACGCTACAGTTCCTGGGGATTCAAACATTAAATAACCCTTCCGCCAGTCATAAGTAATTTCATCAGTTGGTTTCAGAGGACATACTAAGAATTCTCTGCCTTTAACGATGGGGCCAGAAATTTCATCCTCATCACGTTCAGAATCTACTATAAATCTTGTACCGTAACGGAATGTTGTTGGAATCCAAGATCTCCAAACTGTTGTTTTATAAAGATCTGCTTTTCTCGGATCAAAAAGACTCTTTTTACCAATTATGAATGTGGTTGGATTCGAAACAGGTTTAAGTAAGAAATTCTGAAAGATATACCCTGCAGCAGTCATAGCCGATTGTTGGACTTCGTCAAAACGAAAACAAAGTCCTTGAGGATGTTTATTATCACTGGAGGAATAATCCATTTTTTTAGAGAAAGGACTTTCAACTCCTGCAATTTGAATTTGGTCAAATCCAGTAATATGCCAAACAATAATATCCCAATCTTGAATTGAACCAAGAGCAACAATACGATAAGGCCATTCTGTTCGATATTTTGCAGGCTGTTCAATCTGATTTTCGTAAAGAAAAAATGGTTTATTTGGGTGTTTTGCATGTTCAGGCCAAGGATGATCTCTGGAAATTAATGGGGGCTCTTCTAAACCACTAAACCAAGGAAAACGAGGATGCATTGGATCTGTTATAAAACCGTGCATATATGTACAATGTGCTATTGCATCACCATGCTGTTGCATAAATTGACTTTGATATTCCATGCCAATTCCTGTATCCAAAACAACAGGGCCATATTTTAAACTCTTGCCAAATTTCTTAACTTCTTCATATTCACGTTGTTTATGTGAGACCCATATTTTTAGAAGGAATTCAATAACATCTCTGCCTCTTTGGGTTGTAAAATCATCCAATGAATATGTTTTTTTTATATCAATTGAAGTTAATTTATTAATCCTCAACAAATTTAAAAGTAGTTGTGGTCCCCCTCCTGCCCAAATTTTTGGTTTTATTATTGCTTTTATTTTATATTTAGAAGGATACGGAGATATAAAAATAAGCGCACTTAACTTATAATTTGGTTTACCAGGCCAAGGTGTTCTTGATTCAAGGCAAATAGCATTCTCAGATGGGATAACAAAACCACAGGGTTGACCACCATGTTCTTGCATACTACCCACTGGTACTCCCCATCTTTTAATTGTATTAAATAAAGTCCAAACCATTGGTCTATAATTCTCTGGATTCTTAAAATCGTCTGGATATACATAATCAAATCTCCAAATTGGCTTATTATCTAAAATATAGGGATTCCCTGCCGATGAACCAAATTCTTTTCCTGTCCATTCTTTAGGTATTTGAAAACTAAGTTCTTCTGGTAATTTCTGAATTTTCAAATCTTCTAACCGAAATGTTGCAGCACATAATCCATGTCCTTCAAAAACAGGAAGAAAAACTAATTCTTCATTTTCTTTTAAATCTACTTCAATTTCTAAATTTTTTGAAATATTATTTTCTAATTTTATCTTATATAATTCCTCCACAGTTGGGGTTGGCATATCTAGAGCTTTTAATTGGGAGTTTATATCTAATGGAATACCAACAGGGATTAGTAAAATATTTTCCTTATCTAAAGATTCAAATGGCAATAAGAAACCCCAACTCTTTTTTAAATTTTCATCATTATCATATTTTTGCTTTAAAAATTCATTCCATTTTTGAAGCAATTCTTTGATAAAAAAAGGGTGTAACTTGGAAAATTCACCCCGCCACATCTTTCGGAACCACCATTCTTCATTACTTAATTCCCAAATAGCACAGACAGGATCTTCACCCCATTTCAATCCTGTCCATTTATTCATATGTTCAGCAACAATTTTCATACGTGTTATTCCTATTTTTTCCAATCGTTCATCCCATACTCTAGCAAGATTATTCCTAAGATTCATACCCTTGCCAATCGCATTTTTCCAATTATCAGCAGTTTTGGGATCTACTATAACATTTACATCTTCTGAATTAACCTGACCTAAATTATTAAAAGCTCCTGCCATCCAAATGTAAATTCCTCTTTTTTTTAAGCACCAGATAAAATGATCGATTAAATCAGATTTTGTGCCATCTCCTTTTTCATATTCTGTTAAATCTGAATAACCACGCCAAAATCTTACTAAGTTAAATCCAAGTCTTTTTATTCTTTCTGCCATTTCTTCATTATCTGCGTGTGTTTTATTTGCCCCAGAAACAACTGCCCCCCAAAACCGAACCCTTTTTCCATTTAGATACAAGTGACCGTCTTTCACAGTCAAATATTCTTCTTGTGAATATAAAATAATTGGTAGGGAAATTAAACATATTTTTATAATTTTAATTTTTATTTTCCACATAAATCACCCCCTAGTTAAAGTTTTAATATACAAAAGGTTTTTGAAAATTAGAATATTAAACAAAAGGGAGAGAAACAGCATTTTTCTTGGGCAATAAGGTTCACAAAGGAGTTTGTTTTCTTTTCCTTTAGCCCCATATAGTTTGATTGGGCAATTTTGGCCCATCTTATCCAGACATTTGGGATAAAGGGAAAACTCTCTCCCCAAAAACAGAAAGAAGGTGTCATTATACAAAATTTTAAGTATTTTATCGGTATTGATGTCAGTAAAGATAGTTTTGTTGTCTC
>JAWBOZ010000117.1:0-3592 GCA_038825625.1 Methanomethylicia archaeon
TGTCTCTATTTTGGGGTGTAATTGTATGATTGATTATAGGGATAGAGAAATTTTGAAAATTTTGCAGGAGAATTGTAGGTTAAGTGTTAAGGAGATTGCGGGTATTGTTGGTTCACCCATAACCACTGTTTATTCTAAGATAAAGAAGCTTGAGAGGGAGGGGTATTTGAAGAGGTATACTGCTGTTTTAGATGAGGGTAAGCTTGGCTTCTCCACCACAGCATTCATACTCTTATCCTTTTCCTATGAGGCTGGAGGTAAAAAGCTTGATCAGAGGGAGGTGGCTAGAGAGATAGCTAAGATTCCAGAGGTTCAGGAGGTTCACATAATTACTGGCGATTGGGATATGATCTTAAAGGTTAAGGTGAGGGATGTTGATGAGCTTGGCAGATTTATTATTGATAAACTTAGGAAGGTTGAGGGTGTTGAGAAGACTTTAACATCAGTATCTCTTGAAACCGTTAAGGAGACAACCAGTATACCATTAACTTAAATCTCCATTTATTTAGGCATAAAGTTTAAAAATATTCCCATCATTCTAGTATAATCTATTTTTAGGTGTGGATGTGGAGTGATGGAGCTATTAATAGTCTTAGCATCATTCATATTGATTTTAGCTTTAATTGTGAGGGGGGTTGATGTTGGTTTAACACTTTTTTTGACAGCATTATTCCTAACATTTCTTCTTAAGCCTATGGTTATATTTGATGTTTTCCTTGAAACTCTATCTTCCACATCCACATGGTATCTCATATTGACTTCGTCTTTAATAGCATTTTTAGCTGAGCTTTATCGGTCCACCACTCTCATTAGGGATTTGGGTTTAAGTGTGGCTAGGGTTTTACGTAGCCCTAAACTTGCCATCATAATTACTCCTGCCATTATTGGTTTGCTTCCTGTGGCTGGTGGAGCTTTAATGTCTGCCCCCATTATTGAGGCTTTAAGTGGTGCTTTAGGGTTTGGCAGTGCCTTGGCGGTTTATGCTAATGTTTGGTTTAGGCACACCATATTTCTTGTTTATCCTTTAAGTAGTTTAATGGTGACCATTTCTGCTTTAACTGGTACTCCCATTGAAAGTTTGATTTTAATGCAGTTTCCAACAACAATATTCATGATCTTGACTGGTTATTTAGTTAGTTTTCATCATCGTGGCAATAATGATTCATCTAACTTGGTTTTGGAGGAGGCTAAGACTCCATTATGGTTTTCCATGTTTCCACTCTTAACTTCTTTGGTTTCAGCAATCCTTTTGAGAATGGTTTTCGGCGATTTCGGTATGACTTTAGGTGTTTTCCTAGGGGTTTTGGTAATAGTTTTTATGTGTAGGGTTGGTTTTAGTGGGGTTTTGAAGGCTGCTTCTGATAGGAGGGTTAGGAATATTGCTATTACTGCTTTTAGCACTATGCTTCTTCAGAAAGCTTTTAATTTGACTGGCGCTTCAAATGTTTTATCCAGCTTTTTGAGGGGTGTAGGTATACCATTAATGGTTTTAGAGTATTTTGTTCCAGGGGTTTTAAGCTTGTTTACCGGTTCCCCATTGACTGGTATTGTTTTGTCTCTTCCCATTGTGGGTGGATTTATAGATGTTGGTGTTAGGGATATTAGTAGGATTTATATTAGTAGCTACCTTTTTTATATTGCTTCTCCAATACATTTGTGCTATGTTTATACTGCACAGTATTTTAATTGTAATTTGTCTAGGGCGTATAGATTTCTTATTCCAAGTGTTTTGGCTTCGCTTGTATTCACAATGGTATTGTATTCTTTTGTTTAGTATTTTGTCATTATTGTGGTGTATAGTTTTTTGGCTGTGTGTAGTGGTGTTGTTTCTGTATATTCATCGTTTATATGTGAGTTTCCACTTGTCCCTGGCCCTACATGTATTGTTGGTATCCCCCTCCTCCTATATATCCACATGTCTGTTCCACCCCATATTCCACTGATTGTTGGTGGTTTTCCAATTATTTGTTCCATTATTGTTTTTGTGTATTGCACTATTGGTTCCTGTTCACTTGTTTCTGATGGGGGCCACACCTTGATTACTTTGTAATCATATTTTAGGTTGCTGTAGATATCCTTTAGACTTTCTATTTCATTTATTATTTGTTTTGCTGCTTCTTTTGGGTCTTCTTGTGGTGTTATTCTTCTATCCAGTTTTATTTTGCATGTGTCTGGTATTACATTTACTTTTACTCCACCCTTTATCATGTTTATTGTTAGTGTGGGTGGTCCAACATGTTTATGTGTTATGTTTGGTAGTGGCATAGCCTTTAGTTTTTCTATTATTTTTGCTGCTCTTTCTATGGCGTTTATTCCCAGATTTGGTGTTGATGCATGTGCGGCTTTCCCATAAATCTTCACTTCCATCCATATTAATCCCTTGGCGGTTACATTGATTCTTATGTTGTCCTTTTCATTGTAGCATGGTTCTCCAGATATTGCTGCTATGGCCTTTTCTGCATATCCCATTTCCGCTAGGTGTAGTGTTCCATTTCTTCCACCTGTTTCTTCATCACATACTAAGTGTAGTTCTATGGTGTGTTTTGGTTTTGATTCCGCTATTTCTTTTGCTGCTGTCATCATTGCTGCTACTCCAGCTTTACAATCTGAGGATCCTCTACCATAAATCTTGTTATTCCTTATTTCTCCACCATATGGGTTTACTGTCCAATTCTTTATGTTTCCAATGGGTACTGTGTCTATGTGGGAGTTGAATATTATTTTTCCCTCCATCTCCCCTTCAATTCTAGCTATAACATTCATTTTCCTTTTAACTCTCCCCTTCACTTCCACCTTTATTTTTGTTTTCTCCAGTTCTGATGCTATGTGGTTTGCTATTTCATTTGTGTATCCAGGTGGGTTTGGGCTTGGTATCTTTATTAATTCTATTAGTAGTTTCTCTATTTCCCTCATTCTACCACCATCTTGTTATTATTATTTTTCTGTCTGTGAAGAAGTTTATTGTGTCTATTTGTGGGTGTTGTGTTCCAAGGCCCGATATTCCTCTTCCTCCGAAGGGCAACCATCCCATGGGTGCTGCTATTCCAATGTTTATCCCTATATTTCCAACTTTTACTTTATGTTTGAATTCTTTTGCATTTTTACCATTACTTGTGAATATGGCTGCTGAGTGGTGGTATTTGTTTTTGTTTATCCATTCTATTGCTTGGTCAAGATTTTCTGCTTTTAGTAGGTTTGCCACTGGTCCGAAGATTTCTTCTCTAGCTATTTTCATTTCTGGTGTTATGTTTTCCATTATTGTGGGTCCTAGATAGTAGCCTTTTGGATATTCTGGTATGTTTAATCTTCTTCCGTCAAGAATTATTTTTGCTCCTTCCTCTAGTCCCATTTCAATCATTTTTATCACGTTTTCTCTGTATTTTTGGCTTGCCATTGGACCCATGTTTACTGTTTCATCTAAGCCGTGTCCAACCTTTATCTTCTTGGCGGTTTCCATGAATATTTCTTTGAATTTATTGTAGAAGTTTTCGTTGCCTACTATTGTTATGTTTTGTATTGCTAGGCATCTTTGGCCAGTGTTCCCATATTTTGCATCTATTAGTGTGGGTATGGCTTTTTCTAGGTTTGCATC